>NZ_QOZX01000048.1:0-33640 GCF_008368895.1 Bacillus sp. BB081 | reverse complement strand
TTTCCTTATTTTCATTAGCTTACTCGGAGTATTATTTAAATTTAATATGATTACCTATTTTATAATTATACATACCATTATTTGGTTCATCGAACTTTATTTCACATTATTATTCCAAGACACAAAAAACACTATCTCGAACTTAAATACAGAGAAACTAAAAACTTTACCAAAAAATTCTTATGTGCATAACCTTATCCAAATAGCTAAAGAAGAAAAGTTAAAAAGTAGTTTTTCTGATTATTTACATGATGAAATATTACAAGACATTTTAGCTGTTAAAAATATGATGAATAAATCTAGCAAAAAAGAAATTCATGAAATAATAGTAGAAACACTAGATAACTTAAACCACTCAATACGCATGCAAATGCAAGAGTATCATCCAACTCTATTAAAAACACTCACATTAAAAGAAAACTATAGCAATTTACTTGAAATGATACAACAAAAATATAAAATGAAAAACATTGATATATCCTTTAAGTGTAATGAAGATTTATTTTTAGTTGAACCCTATCATCTTGTTGTATACCGAATTTTAAAAGAATTGGTAACAAATGCATTCAAACATTCACAATGCTCAAAGTTAATGTTGCATTTGACACAAGAGAATGACGAAATCAAACTTGTAGTAAAAGATAATGGAAAGGGTCTATCACCTACTCAAACCAACATTCTTATTGAGCATAGAGGATTGAACTCAATTAAAGAACAACTATTTTTATTAAACGGTAAAATGACAATTTCAGATTACAACCCTTCTGGTTTATGTATTACTATTCTTATTCCCATGAAAGGAGACGATTCCTATGAACATTTTATTAATAGATGACCATGCTTTATTTGCAAAAAGCTTAGAAATAGCTCTGGAGGATTATTCCGAAATAGATCAATTCCATTCATTACAAAATATTGAAAATGTCATTACAATTATCAATGAATTTAAACCAGACATCACCTTATTAGATATTAATTTAAGTAACATCAGCAGTGAAGATGGTTTAGAGGTGGCAAAAATCATTTTGGATAGTAAATGTGATACAAAAATAGTTATATTGACAGGTTATGACTTACCTGTTTACCAGTATGAAGCTCAAAAATTAGGTGTAAGTGGTTTTATTAATAAGAATATTTTACCAGATGCGTTACTACAAATATTAAATGAAATTAATAAAGGCGCATATCACTTTCCAATATCTACAGAAAATGTAGAGGAATTGACCAATAGTGAAAAACAAATTTTGCAATTACTATGCGATGGCTATAAACGTAAAGAAATAGCTTCTATGTTATACGCCAGTGAACGTACAGTTTCTAATCATATTCAACATGTGTTTGATAAATTAGATGTTTCATCCTCTTTAGAAGCTGTTACTAAGGGTATAAAACTGGGATATATTCAGCCTAATTATTAAAGATATTGTAAAGCAAATCTTATGAAAAAAACGTCTATATGAAATAGGCGTTTTTTTTCATAGTGTTGGGAAATCCTTTAGGGTTCCCAACACTATGTAATCTTTTTTGATTTTTAACGTATGAAGGAATCAGTGATTCATTAAAAAAACTAGAAACTTCCGAGGAAAAAACGGATAATCGAGTGATTACTTTAAAAGACAACAAAACAATCATTAGCTACTGTCAGACATTAATAAAAAAAGCAGCACAACGTATTGTCATTTCGATGTAGGATGAAATGTATGAAGCGTTAAAAGAGGATCTATCTGTGGTAGCTGATAAAGTCACAGTACAAGGCATTACCCTGCACCCCATTAAAAATCTAGAAGCCCATCGTATAACAGCTTATACAGAAACCCTCTCTACAGAACATTGGTTTATTTTATCGATAGATTCTAAAGAGATGATTTATGGACCATCGCTTGAGGAGCGTAATATTACTTTTTATACAGATGACCCCGTTCATATATACCTATTAGAGGATTATGTGTGGCATGATGTTTTAGTTAGTCGACTTGCCCGACGCAGCCAAGATGACTTAGAACACTGGATTACTACAGAGAGAAGATCCTTCTTCATGGAAGAATAAGAAACATATTCAAAAAAACAAAGCATATGCGAATGGCTACTATATGGCTGGATTAGCTATATTGATTTCAATCGCAAGCTTTATTTTATCTAAAAAAGAAGTATCCAATGTACAAACAACTGCTCCTCACCCTAAACCTATAACACTACCTGCCCCTTCTACCTCCACAGCGAAAGCAACTCCACCAATCAGTCCTAATACCAATTCTGTTGTACGTTTCATTTTAAATACCCTCCGCTTCCTTTATTTCATTCTCATTTACGCTTTCCTCGTAACAAATTTTCTTACCTTTTTTTCAGTACATATAACATTAAAATTGACATAGCACTTCATGCACCATATACTGTTAACAACAGTATACTGTCATTAACAGTATAAATCTTAATTCATTCAAGGAGGTATATCCATGAAACATACAGGAAGACATACAGGTGCCTTTCTTTTGTTATTTTTGGCAGAAGGTGATGACTATGGCGGGCAATTATTGCAAAAGTGCGAGGAAGAACTTCCAGTTAATCCAATCGATAGCGCCATTTTATATCGTACGCTAAAAAAATTAGAGAACGAAGGTGCGATTGAATCTTACGTAAGTACAGATCATCAAGACAAACCGAGAAAGATGTACAAAATTACCCCTGCTGGAAAGGAACAATTGGCAGATTTCCAAATGGATATTGAAGAAAAAATGAAGAACTTATCCTTTTTCATAGACAAATATAACGACTTAAAGGATTCCGACCATGATTAATGGCGTGATCCTTTACACTTTAGCCATTATTCTTACTGGGATTTCTTTTATGAAGGACCGCACGAAAACGAAAGTAGCTCTAATGAAGTCATGGAAAATGTTTCGCAATCTTCTACCTGCGATGCTCTCCATCATGCTCTTCGTTGGCTTATCGCTTTCTATATTAACACCGTCTTTCATCTCTTCTATTATTGGGGAGCAATCTGGATTCATCGGTATTATTTATTCAGCGATACTCGGCTCCGTTGCACTTATTCCAAGCTTCGTCGTATTTCCTCTTGGTAATACGTTAGTCCAACACGGCGCAGGCCTTCCTCAAGTTGCGGCACTTATGTCGACACTCATGTCAGTTGGAATTACAACATTACCGATGGAACAAAAGATATTCGGACGAAGCTTTGCTTACGCACGTAATGCATCTGCATTGCTCATGTCTCTCCTATTCTCCTATATCATTTGGGTGGTGATGGTATGAAAGAGCTAAAAAGATATCGCTTCTTTTTCATTTTATTACTGGGGCTCTTTATATTAACTTTTATAAATCAATCTTTAGGATGGGCTGCATTACAACTAACAGGAAATAGCATTTTAGATATGTTGTTTCTCCTTCCCCCTGTCCTCATATTTGTAGGATTACTTGATCAATGGGTGAAGAAAGAAACGCTCATGAAATATATGGGCGAAAATTCCGGTATATACGGAATCTTATTCTCTCTATTATTAGGCGGCATTGCGGCTGGTCCTCTCTACGTCGCCTTTCCAATTGCAGCACTACTATTAAAAAAAGGCGCAAGCATTCGGTACATCGTATTTTTCTTAGGCGTTTGGACAACTGCGAAATTGCCGATTCTCGTGTATGAATTCTCTTCATTTGGAGCTATTTTTACACTCATTCATATTTGTTTCGGGCTAGTATTCTTCTATGTAATGGGGCTTATTTTTGAGAGGTTTTATAATCAGGGGCAGTTGCTTCGGTATGATGTTACGGAGGAAATGTAAAAAGACATCTTTATCTATTAAAGATGTCTTTTTTGTTTGAACCTTAATTCTCGTTCTGTAAAACCCCTGCTACTTCTACTCCCTTTTCCTCTTCTTTTAAGAATAGCGATATGATAAAAGCAACAACAATAAAGATTAATCCAAGTGCAAATGCACCTTGGAACCCTGACGTTAAACCGTTTAACTTCTCCACTGGATCCAGTGGATTTGCAGAGCTTTCCATATACTGAGTTGTTCCTGAAGACATTTTTGAAATAAAGATAGCCGTACCAATTGCGCCAGCTACTTGTTGTAACGTACTAAATAGTGCTGTTCCGTGCGGATATAAATCTGGTGTTAATTGATTTAAACCGTATGTTTGTGCTGTCATGACAAACATGAGTCCAACCATTAATACGCTATGCATGACAATAATTTGTACCATTGATGTATCAGGAGTAATGCCTTTAAATAAGAACATTGCAATTCCTACTAACACGATACCGGGAACGATAATAACTTTCGGACTAAATTTATCAAATAGTTTACCTGCGATTGGTCCCATTATGGCGCTAATAACACTTCCCGGAAGCATGATGATTCCTGATTTAAAGGCTGTTACGAGTAAAACTGTTTGCAGGAACATCGGTAATAAAGTCATCGTTGAAAATAGCGACATCATCACAATGACAATTAATCCAACTGATAATGTAAACATCGGAACTTTAAATGCCCGTAATTCTAAAATTGGATTCTCAATTTTCAATTGTCGAACGACAAAAATACATAATGAGATAAGCCCAACAATTAAAGTGCCATACACTTTCGCATCGGACCATCCTAAATCACCCGATGCACTAAAGCTATATACAAGCCCGCCAAATCCTAATGTCGATAAAAGGATCGATGGATAATCCACTTTTGGCCTTGTTAACTCTGAAACATTTTGAATGTATTTCATCCCAATCATAATTGAAATGATCACGATAGGAATAACAATATAGAATAACCAGCGCCAATTTAATGAATCCACAATTACTCCAGATAATGTAGGACCAATTGCTGGAGCGGACATCATCACAAGTGCGATTAATCCCATCGTGGCACCACGTTTTTCAGGGGGACAAATGAGTAAAATCGTATTCATTAATAACGGTGTAATTAATCCCGTCGCTACAGCTTGGACGATACGGCCAACTAATAAAATAGAAAATGTCGGTGCAAATCCCGCAATTAATGTACCGACTAAAAACGTTACCATCGCGATCAAAAACATTTGTCTCGTTGTGAGCCATTGCTGAAGTAACGCTGTAATCGGGACTAAAACACCAACTACTAACATGTATGCTGTAGAAAGCCATTGGATTGTTGAAGCTGTTACGTCAAACTCTTTCATTAATACGGTTAGCGCATTACCAAGCAATGTTTCGTTTAATAATGCAACCATTGCCCCTAAAAGTAATGCAATTAAAATCGGGGTATGTTTCATATTAGAAATATCAACTTTGCCACTTGCAGGGCTCTTAGTTGTCATATTCATTTGCAAATTCTCCTCCTGTTTCTTACTTAAAAAGCTTTAAATAAACCCGAACACATGTAATATAATATACATATGTAGATTAAAAAGGGAGAATCAATTTTCAGCCATTGTATATTTAATCTACAAAAAAGGAGAATTGTAGATGAATGATAATGAAAAACAACTTGATTTACGTATTAGACGTACACATAAATTATTGTGGGATTCCTTATTTGAATTAATGACGCAATCAAAACAGAAATATAGTTCCATCACGATTAACCAAATTTGTGACCTTGCGATGGTACACCGAACAACCTTTTATAAACATTTTGAAGATAAAGATGCTTTATTAGCATTTGGATTTAAACGATACAGCAAGATAATTGCTGAAATACCGGTTTCAGATCGATTAAGTAAACCATTTCAAGTAATGGAACAATTTCTACATCATGAAGAAATCGGTAAAATATTAGAAGCACAAATGTCTGATGAACAATTTATTAGCCGTGCACAATATTTAAGTCACGAAACGAGAAAACAAGAAATAGAAGCGTTAAATCAACTTTGTAAAAATCATACGATGCCAAATGATTTAATCATTGAATTTTATTCAGGGGCAATCACCTCATTAAGCGCATGGTGGTTTAAAAATGAAAGAAAAGTTTCTGCTGCTGAAATGGACCAATATCTCCACCAACTTATTAATCGGGATATTTTTCAGTTTGGAGAGGAATAGGACTACACCTTTTCAATTATGTAATCAAATTGACCACAAAATAGGAATATGATATATTTTCCGTAGAATACTATATAAGTATGACATCAAATAAAATGGCATATAATAAAAAGAAGAGATGCGCTAACATCTCTTCCTTAACTGCTACCGTATAGGGTGGTGGTTATTATACGTTATTATTTTTTACGAAACCCACCCTTTTGCTTCCTACGGCGCGGAGTGGGTTTTTTGTTGTCCTTACTCAGAAGTTGCTTCCGCAAAAAATACGCTGAAACTTCACGTACAGTCGCTTTTACAAATTCTTTTACAAGGTCAAACAAAAACTCCATATTATCACCCCCATTCCTTCCAAATAGAAAGAAGGGATAACCACCCACCCTCACAATATGCAGTTGACTTTATTTTATCAAATGATTGTAAAGATATTATGTAAACAAATAAAATCTCACAGAAAAAAGCCCTTCTAAACTGGGCCTTTTTTTATACATACCAATACTTCCCCAGTATTCGGAAAAGAAAAATACGTCGATAAATTTACATTTAAAATATTCAGAATTAATATTAAAATAAACAATGGGGATAGGGGTATGGAATTATAAATTTTATACATAACGAGGGAATAGAAATGAAACTACAATTAAAAGCGGATTTAGGGCTACTACTAGTTACATTCTTTTGGGGTGCATCCATCTTACTTACAAAGGTTGGACTTGAAGGCATAGAAGAATACAACTTAATCGCATTACGATTTATTATTGCCTTTCTTTTATCAGGTTTAATATTTTACAAACATTTATTCAAAATCGATTTTAAAACTGTAAAATATGCATTTATACTCGCTTCTGTCTTATTTATCGTTTACATTTTCGCGACTTTCGGCACAAAGTATACGAGTGTTTCTAACGCTGGTTTCTTACTATGTCTCACAGTCATTTTCATTCCGATATTATCAGCTATATTTTTAAAACACATTCCTGAAAAGAAAGTTATAGTAGGAATCATTTTAACGATAATAGGAATCGGCTTATTAACATTAACGAGTGAATTCAAGGTCGGTAACGGCGATATATTTTGCATACTGTCAGCCTTATTTTATGCGATTCATGTCATCATCACTGGAAGCGTAACGAAACATGTGAACTCCATTGCACTTGGAGTCATACAACTCGGTTTCGTCGGCCTATTTAGTCTTATTTTTTCATTCATTATCGAAACACCAAAGCTTCCTAGCACAACCAACTCATGGCTAATCATCTTAGCCTTAAGCATATTTTGCACCGCAGTCGCTTTCATCGTGCAAGTTATCGCCCAGCAATACACGACACCTACACATACAGGGCTTATTTTTTCATTAGAACCTGTTTTTTCCGCAGGATTTGCCTTCGTTTTCACAGGTGAAACACTTACGGGAAAAGGATATTTAGGGGCGACGCTTATATTAGTAAGTGTGTTAATTGCTGAGGTGGATTTTAAGAGTGTATTGCGGCCTAATTATAAGAAAAATATGGAATAGTTATTTCGCTAAAGTACATAAACATACCCCGAAAATATTCGTTTGTATTATTTTCACCCTCTTACCTTAATTTTTTTAGATGCTATCTTTGAATAAGGTAGCATCTAAAACATGTTACAAGGAATTATTATATTTATGTAGCCTGCATAGTTAACCTTTTCTACATTACTTACTGCACATAGTCATACAGATTTTTCGCTAACAATAAACAAGTTACTGTAATGAAAAGAGCACGAACATACCCGCTTCCTTTTTTTATAGCAAATTTGGAGCCAACAATTCCTCCAGCAATTTGAGCAATCCCCATAATAAAACCATACGTATAGTTTACTTGCCCTACACACATAAACATCAACAACGCACCAACATTACTTCCTAAATTAAGAAGCTTCGCATTACCTGCTGCTTTTAAAAAATCATACCCAATAAATAAAAGAGAAAACATTAAAAACGAACCTGTGCCTGGACCTAGAAATCCATCATAAAAACCAATAGTAAAAACAAAAAAAGTAAAAATAATGACGTGTCGACCAGACAATTTCTTATGGGTGGAAATATTACCCCAATCCTTTTTGAATATCGTATAAATAGCAACCGCACCAAGCATAATCAGCATCAATGGCTTCAGTACTTCTGGGTTCATTAAATGAACGGTCCATGCCCCTATTATGGAACCTATGAAAGTGAGTGGAACTAATTTAAACGCCGATTTCAAATCAAGATTACCAGAACGATAAAACACAATATTACTAGTTGCACACCCCATTGTCGACGCTAGTTTATTCGTAGCTACTGCACTTGCTGGATTCAGTCCTGTAAATAATAAAGCGGGTAAGGCGATCAGTCCACCACCTCCTACAACTGAATCAATAAATGCAGCTAAAAATCCAAAAGCAATCAAAATAATTAATACTGATGGGTCTAAATAAAAGTCCATACTATTAACCTCCCCTTTAGTCACTATTCGAATAGTAACTAATAATTTGCTAAATGTAAACAGTTATTGTAACGTTGAAATATAAAGTGAAACTTTAATCAGTGGGGGTTTTGTTCATCCCCACTGATTATTAGTTGAACCAATCGGGCTTTTACGGGCAGTTGATCCCCCACCTAACTTCTTTGCTTCCGCTGAATTTTGAGGTGGGGGTCTTACTGCCCGTTAAAGCGGGATAAAAGCAAACATCGGAGGACGAAAAAAGTGGACTACATAGTGCAACAGCTTAAAAAAATGGGTTTTAATGAATATGAAGCTAAATCTTATGTATCTCTTGTTAAACAGGGGGCTGTCACAGCCTACCAAGTGAGTAAGGATTCAGGTGTCCCAAGAGCGCGAATTTATGAAATTTTAGGTAACCTTGTAGAAAAAGGAATTGTCATGAAAGAAGAAATAAATGACACCACTCGCTATTCACCCCTACCGGTTGAAGTCTTTTTACAGAAGGCTCAATCAGAATGGCAGTCCACTTATGAAGGAATCAGTGATTCATTAAAAAAACTAGAAACTTCCGAGGAAAAAACGGATAATCGAGTGATTACTTTAAAAGACAGTAAAACAATCATTAGCTATTGTCAGGCATTAATCAAAAAAGCAGAAAAACGTATTGTCATTTCAATGTGGGATGAGATGTATGAAGCATTAAAAGAGGATCTATCTGAGGTAGCTGATAAAGTTACAGTACAAGGTATTACCCTGCATGTTGAAAATCCAATTAAAAATTTAGAAGCCCATCGTATCACACCTTATACAGAAACTCTGTCTACAGAACATTGGTTTATTTTATCCATAGATTCTAAAGAAATGATTTATGGACCATCACTTGAAGAGCGTAATGTTGCTTTTTATACAGATGATCCGGTTCACATATACCTATTAGAGGATTATGTTTGGCATGATGTGTTAGTGAACCGACTTGTCCGACGTAGCCAAGATGATTTGCAGCAATGGATTACGACAGAGAGAAAATCCTTCTTTATGGGAAAATAAGAAACATATTGAAAGAATCAAAAAATAAAGCATAAGTTAATGAAATAGAACACTTATGCTTTATTTTATTTACAAAGTGATACTCAAGTCTTTTCACTATTTCCCCTCCACAAACCGCCCAAGCTCCTTCAAAAATCTCAGCTTAAAACTTCCCCCTATCAAATAATTTTTTCATTTTATTATCCCATTTATATTTATCGATTTTTCAGTCTTTTCAAGAACAGCTATCACAATCAATCTCATGCGGTAATATAAATCATGGAGACAAAGCTCTTTTCTTAAATACTCATATCAATAGTCTTTTAGCTCGATTCCGTTAGCGGCTTTCGCTACCATTTTCGAGATGATCTTAAACTGTACGACCATAAGGGTTGGTACTCGTAACATGAAATTGCGCAGAAAGATTTTAAAGTTCGATTTTTCAACCATGCTCCCAGCAGCTAGTTTCCCTATTTTTTGATTCTTCTCAACAAACTTTCTCATCTCTTTCTCATAAGCAACATAGGCACGGGAATGATCACCATGCGCGTTTTTGAGTTCACCTGCTAATACATAAGCTCCGACAAGTGCTAGACTAGTACCTTGCCCTGATAGAGGTGATGGGCCATACGCTGCATCACCTACCAATGTAATTCGATCTTTTGACCATGTTGGCATGTGAATTTGACAAATCTCATCAAAATAAAAGTCATTCGCCTCTTTCATAGTTTTAAGTATCTGTGAAGTTTCCCAGTCTTCTGTATGGTCTACAAAGGCATTTTCTACAAGTTTTTTTTGAGATTCTTCATCATAGCGGTCGTACTCCAGTGCCTCTGATTGGAACAGGAGCATACCTTTTGCCTCTGTATTACCACGAGCGCTATACATACCCACAGTTTTTCCTGGCATTGTATAAAGCAGTACGCGGTGGTCGAGGTTGAGGTAATTCTCGAGAGTGAAAATCGATATATAACAACCAAGTGTACGTTTAAACTGTGCTTCATCACCAAAAGTCAGGGACCTCACATTAGAATGTAGCCCGTCCGCACCGATGACCAGATCAAACGTCTGTGGCTTTTCATGAATAAATTGGACTTCTACACCTGCTTCATTTTCATGTATAGCAGTAATCGACTCGCTCCAAATGTATTTAATTGTATCCTTAGTTAAATCGTATAAAATATTACTCAAATCATCACGCATGATTTCGATGTCCACACCATGCTGGTTCGCTAGACTTGCTTCACTTAATTGACCTTCAACCTCACCTTTGCTGTTCACGAAATAAACACCAGTCATGTTTGTGTCAGCTGCACGAACTTGATCGAGTATACCCATCCGTCCAAGCACCGTAACAGCTGCACCACGGATATCAACCCCGTATCCACCAGAGCGCAATGCGGGTGCGCGTTCTACTACAGTCACGTCGAAGCCATAACGATGAAGCCAGTAAGCGAGTGCCGGACCGGTAATGCTCGCACCAGAAATAAGGACGCGTATCGCTTGTTTCATAATTACTTATTCACTCCTATCCTAATGAAAGTCTTAACATACCCTCCAGTATATTCACCGCAGCAAAATAATAGGTATTTAACCATTCAACAAATAACCCACTTGCTGAAAAAGTAAAAACCCTGCATATCAATATAGGACATTTGATCAAACTTTATTACAAATTATCAATACCTAAAACGTCATAAAAAATAAAAGGTGATACATCTTCGTTATGCATCACCCTTGTAATTCTTGTTCAACAATCCTATAAAGTTTTCAAGTATTCATACTCTGTTATCCCATACAAAAATATAATGCTTTCTTTCATAAACATGAACCCCATTTTTTCCAATACACTAACTTAATATTTTTATACACTTATATACTAAAGAGCCTTTAAATCAAAAAATTTGCGTATTAAACTTAATAATTTTTTCATATAAAAATAGTCGGCTATTTTCCCAACACTTAATTCATTCCCTCCAAAAACCGACCAAACTCCTTCAAAAACCTCAGCTTAAAACTCCCCACAGGTCCATTCCGATGCTTCGCCAAATGAATCTCCGTCATCTCTTTCTGCTTCGTTTCCTTATCATAATAATCTTCACGATACATAAGCATAATGACATCCGCATCTTGCTCAATTTGTCCTGTCTCTCTTAAATCAGATAAAAGCGGACGCTTATCTTGACGTGCCTCTACAGAACGAGACAATTGCGACAACGCTACTACACAAACATTTAATTCACGTGCTAATAACTTAAGCTTACGCGAAATCTCACTAATCTCTTGAAATCGATTGCCCTTATGCTTCGGATCGCCCGTAATAAGCTGCAAGTAATCTACAATGACTAAAACCTTCTTATCACCGTGCTTCCTCTTTAACTTACGCGTTTGCATCCAAATATCTTGCACCGTAACACCTGCATTATCGTAAATCTCAAATGGCAATTCCCCGATTTCCGCAAACGCCTGACTCACCTTTTCCCAATCTTCCATCGCAAAACGGTGCTTCGGATTTTTCAGTCTGCCTCCTGACACTTCGCCTACGCAAGACGCCATCCTTTTTAACAGTTGCTTACTACTCATCTCTAATGAAAACAACCCAACCGCCGCTCCAGACTTCGCCGCATGCATTCCAACATTTAGCGCAAACGCAGTCTTCCCCATAGAAGGACGCGCACCAAGAACGACAAAATCACCTTCCTGCAATCCGCACGTCATTTTATTTAGCGATGTATACCCCGTCTCAATACCAGTAATCTCTTTCGCATCTTGATGAAGCTCTTCATATAAATCAACTAGCGCATCCTTCAAATCAAACTCACATACACAGTCCTTCTCCTCTAACTCACAAAGTGCCGTAATCGTCTCACCAATAATTTCCTCATTCTTCTCCGCAATAAGGCGCTCTCCCATCTTGTGCCCGAGAACACCCGCCTGATACATTTTCCAAGCACCTCGAACAAGCCCCTCATAATAAGAGAAGTTGGCAATTGTAGGCACACCATCCATTAACCCTATAAAATACTCCATTCCCCCGATCCCCTCTAAAAACTTCGGATCTACCCTAGAAATGAACGTCACAAGATCAATCGGTTGCCCCTCTTCTTCCATTTTTCGCATTAACTGAAATATAGACTTGTGCACCGCCAGAGAAAAATACTGCTCCGTCAAACGGCACTCCTTAATAAGCTCTCCATCAATTAATAGAGAACCTAATACCGTCTTTTCCGCCTCCACATTTTGAATACTCATGGACGCCACCCGCGCTCTGCTAAAAAGCGCTGCAACTCTTCCTCAGACGGCGCATTCTTCTCCCACTCCTCACACCTCGCCAAAAACTCCTCCGTCTCCCCCGTACTAACAGACGAATCCTTCTTCCGAAAATGAGCCGTATCCGCCTCAACCTCACACACTTTCGTAAACCCTTTCCCGTGCCAGCCTCTCAAAATCCCCTTCACATAAGCAACCGTCCGCTTATTATTCTCAAACGCAATTTGAAGAGCCTTCAGCACAAGCTCCTCTGACAAATCTTCCATCCACGCACTCAATTCCTCCACCGTATGCGGAGACAAACTACCGAAATGTTGCTCATAAAAAGAAAACACGCGACTTCCCGTTTCTTCCTCTATAACCTCTTCTTCCTCTGTCTCCTCACAAACTGGCTCAACATCATCCATAGCCAAATCACTCGGCATACCGAAATGCGCTAAAAGCATCGGAACATTCAGCTCCTCCTCTACGCACTTCTGAAGAAACATATGTACAAACTCCTTATTCTTCACACCCTTAAGCTCACGAAGCACACACTTCTCCACATTCGTATTCGTCACAGGATTATAACGAAGCCAATTCAAAACGAATAACTCCCGCGTATCCGCATCATAAAGAATCTTTCCATAATCAACAAAACGCTGCACAAGCTTATCAACAGTCTCCCGATTATAACCCGTCTCCATCTCAGCTAACCGCTTCGGAAAAGGAAAAATCCCACACTGCGTCGTCTTCGAACAAGTTAACAAATAAACATAAAAATACCGCTCCTCCGGCGTCAAATCCAAAACAAAATCATCCTGCCAAAAATTCACCTGCACTGTACGATACACCGCCATCCCAATTCCTCCCGTCCTCATTCAAAAATGAAAATTTCCTCTTTGCACTATATATAGGAAGGAGGGCCGGGTTTTTGGCGTGTTATTTCAAAATTTTTTTCGACTCCTACTACGGTGTTTGTTGGTGTTTTTGTTTTGTTATGTTTTTTCTTAGTGATTTATTACTTGGTAGGGGCTTGTAAGGGGCTTAGGAGGGGTTAGTTATGGGTTACTTCGATTATGGAATCCTGTATGACTCTATCTTCTTTTTAGTATATTAAAACCATCCGCTCTCTTTATAGTACCTACAACAATAAATTTATAAGTTAAGTAATCGTACAAATTACCTTTTGAATATCCATTAATAACAACCTAAAACAAGTGGGTGGTTTATTTTGAAATTTAAAAACATCTCTTTAAAATATATTAAACTAGAAGATGAATTCCGAAAGAATTTAGAGGATTTTAGTCTTGCTACAAGTATTAAACAAAATGGATTAATAGAACCACTTATTGTAGAAGAAAAGAATTCTAATTGTTTTATACTAGTCGAGGGTTATCGTCGTTTTTGGGCTTTAAAACATTTAAATGTTCCATTCGTAACATGCAAAGTGGAAAAACTCACCTCAAAAGACTCTAGGGTTCTAAAACGTCTCCGTGTTGAATTAAAATCCAAGAAAAAAACAGGCTATGAGGTAGAACGCATGATTAGTTTTTTAATCGATTACGGTTATACAGAAGCAGACATAGCCAAGGAATGTAATATACAAAAAAAGACTGTAAAAAAATATATCAATGGCCAAGATGTTAATACTCAGTGGAAAATTAGAGCTGAACAATCTGGAGCTGGAAGACATGGATTAACAGAAATTCATCATTTAAGAAATATACATCCTGAAAATAAAGAATACGTAGCTGATATTTATATCAAACGTAGCATAAATGCTAACAATGTAGAAAGTATAAAAAAACTTACCACATTTGATGAATTTAATAAATCCTCAAAGGATTTACAAAGAGGTTGCATTAACGATATGATCGACAATGAAAGTTTAAATAATGAAAGACTTAAAGATATTGTTTTTACAAGATTATTAAAACAACAATACACCCTCTCAGTCCATCAGTATGTATTTGATAAAGTTCTTCATCTATTCGATAAAGTAATAGATATTTGCTGTCATAACTTTGTTAATCATCTTACTCTCGTACAAAAGAAAGATCTACAAAGAAAAATAAAAATAATTTCTAATAAAATTGGATTACCTCCTCCTTCATCCACCCCTCCCCAAAAAATATTTTCCACTTCGATTAAAAAGCATCAAGAACATACAATATTAGTTAACATCAATAAGAAATCCTAAAACCCTACGCGATACTATCGTCTATTCTGTGTTCCTGAAAAAAATCGGCATATTATTTACATTTTATTAGTTAATAAAATAGCAACGCTTATTTCAGCGTTGCTTTCCTTCTTTCAAAATATGTATGAAAACGATATTCATATATTCCCTTCACCTATCCAAATCACCCTTCTTCATCTTTTTTCTTCTATAAAAAACATATCAAAAATGTAAATAATCTTTGTAATATACAGGAAGAAAGATTAGGTTTTCAGCATGGGATTTCAATTTTCCCAACTACAACTACAGTAGTTTTTCTTAGTGATTTATTACTTGGTAGAAGCTATTTATCGGTTACTTCGATTAAAAAGACTCGATCTGAGAAGCCACCTCTTTCTTCTGCTTTCTTTTTACGGATGTTGTTGATTTCTTCTAGTGTTGTGCCTTCGTGTTCGGCTAGGGCGTTTATTAGTTCTAGGAGATCGGATAGTTCTTCGAGTTTATGTTTTTTTGTGTCTGCTTCTAAATATTCGGTTAGTTCTTCCTCTGTTTTTTTGCAGATTTCTTTTATGTATTCGTCTTCGGGTAGGATTCTTGTTGTGGGTGTTTTTCCGTTGGTTTTTATTATTTGTGGGATTTTATTTCGGATTAGTTTGTTGTAGGTTGGCATGGTTTCGGCCTCCAATTTTTTATTGTAGTTATTATTAATAGAGCAACATAAATAGAAAAGGAATACCTGAACTCAACTTTAAAATCATCGGCATTCCTTTTCTTCTAACATATATTTATTATTTTTCAAATAACATTACAGTCCTTTAAACAATCACTTCCTGCTCAACACGCTTCTTTTCTTTAATCATTTCTTTAATTAATTCATACCATAAAGAATAACGCTCATTTTCTAACATCCTCAGTAACTTTTCTTCATATTCTTCACTAAACTCCATCCCATACTTTACATATTTCCTATAGGTAGATACATCCATCATATATGGCTCAAGCTCTGAAAAAAACGAACGCTTAATGTACTCAAATATTTGGATTCCTCCATAGTCTAGATCTCCATAGTGATATACTGAAATTGGATGTTTTTTCAAATACACATTCAACTTTTTTAATAATTGCTGTACATTCTTTTTTGGAAATCCACCTGTATAGATAAATAACATATTATTATTTTTTTTAATTTTTTCATAATAGGTCGTCATGTTCTCAATAAGCATTATACTTTCATCGTGTACATACTGAATTTCTAATTCTTTTATTGTTTCATCCATTAAACCAATCCCACCAGGAAGGGAACCTAGAGCAACATTTTCTCCTCTAATACAAACATCAATATTTCCTTTTATATAGACAGGTTGGATGTTCTCTAAAATCCCAATACTCTCTAAGTATTCCTTATCACTCTCATACTCTATATCCCCATACCTTTTATATATTATTAATAATCGATTTTGTATCGTAGTTTCAAAAAGTTTCGTATCCCCGAATACTAATTGGCTAAAGGTCCTTTTCGGTATACTATCTTCCAAACCTTCTAATCTAGAAAGTACTTTTACAAGTAGTTCATAACCTTTAACATCGTTTAAATCAATTCTTGCCGTTTTTTTATTTTGAAACGACTGTTGAACTTCTTTATACCATTGTCGAACCCAACTCCATGAATGAATAGCCAATGGTTCTAATACTTTTAAAATCTGATTCATTTTTTCAAATTTCGGCTCTATACCAGCTTCGCTATAAGCTAGCGGAATAAAATCATACTGTAAATAAACTTTTTCAGCAATCCGATTCTCTTCCCACTTTTCCCACTTCACTTCAATAATTCCTTTACTAAGTAAGTCCTTTAATGCAGTATTAATTTCTAAACGGTTTGTATAATCCATTTCATCATTATATGCTTTAGAAAGTTCATGCTTTTGCCGAAATGAAAATTGAGGGCGCTGAGCACTTCTCTCACCTGTATGAACAGTTTTACTGTTTTCATATTTATTCAATAAGACTGAAAGAATCTTGCTCTTGTAATCCAATTACCCCATCCTCCTTTGGATAAGATAACATGTCAGCAAAACATACATGCCCTACTCGGTTAATTATAATGGCTGTATCTGCCTCAGCTGCCATATGAGCCATTTTCTCATCCGGAACAGCTGCAATTAATTGCAAGTCCAACTGTTTAATAAGACGTAAACTAATTTGAATCCGTTCTTCATCCATTTTATTAAAAGCCTCATCAAACACTACTAAACGAATGGTATTTTTATTTCGATAAAGATGTTGAAATGATGCCAAGATTGCAATATAAAACGGTGTTTGCGTCTCTCCACCGGACTGCTCACGTAATAAGCTTGACATATATCTCGTTCCATTTTCATTTTTAATACTTAAATCAAAGTCGAGATAATTACGATAGTCTACAAACTCTTCGTTTTCACCATACTCGCCTATCACTAATCTACTAAATAAGTCCTTTAAAATCTCCGCCCTATCTTCATCACCAAAATCAAAAAGAGATATCTCCGGTTGCACCCTTTCATCCATAATCACATCATAAAATCTTTTATATTGTTCACTTGGCTTTATTACAAATCGATACGTGTCATTCCGGAATTTAAATCTTCCTAACGCATGGTTTAATTGATTAAATTCTCTACGCGCCGCTTGAATAGCCTCCCGCATCTTGTAAATAAAATGAGACTGAAATTCCTCTTCAGCTTGTTGCAACGTTTCCTTGATCTCTTGTTCAAACTTCGGGATATCGAGATTTGCAATTTTCCGGAGTGCTTCTTCGTACTGCTTATTATCTTTAGCCTGTATAATTCCTTGGAAAGTTCGCGCTTCATTATAAGACTTACGTTCACTTTCTAGAAAACTCCATTTTTCTTCGTATTTATTTTGATTTTCTCTTTTATTATTTTCGTATTTATTTTTTATAGCACCATAGGCCTTCTTTGTAGAAATAGCTTGATCGTACCCTTTTTTGGCCTCTTGTAATAATTCAATTCTATATTCAAACTTCCAACTTTCCCACTTCTCTAAAATCTCTGTTGCGACCTTTTCCTTTTTCCATAGCTCACTTTTCACACTTTGAAGTTCTTCCTTCATTTTCCCAATTTGTTCAAACAATCTACCTTCTTCTCTATTAAATTGATTATATTTCCCTTTCCACTCTTTCAACTTTTGGTGTAACCTTTCTAATTGTGACAAATCAAGAGTATTCAATTCACTATGCCATTTATCTATATTTATATTAAAACCCAAAATCCTATCATTTAATGAAAAATTCAACATATAATTTTTATAATGAGATTGCTTACCTTCTAAAACTTCAATCCATTTCTTAAATTCCTTAATATAGTACCCTACCATTTGCAGTTCTTTTTGAATTTCCTTTAAGTTTTCTTCTTTAATTTCTAATTGCCTTTGAATAGCATGTGCACCTATATATGGAGTTTCATATACTTTTCTAGGAATTTGGCGTGCTACAAGACGTTGATAACTCATACATGTCGCAGTAACAGCTGTTTTATGCTTTCGTAATTCTTGTTCATTGTCCGCCTTTATTACCCTGCCTAATAAATGATGGATCCGAGCCTGTACTATTTTGTTACCACCTACTATCTCTTCAGCTAAAGAACCCTTCTCAACTTTTCCTAAATATGCTTTTTCTTTTTCAGTATCAACAAGTCCAACACCTTCAAGACCAAGATTCCACTTTTCCCTTTCGTAGATAGACAGTGCAGTCGCAAACATATGTGGTTCTACCAAAATATCAAATCTTTGAGTATTCAAATACCCTTCTAGGGCATTTCGCCATTTATCATTTTTTATTTCTAACTCTTCACAAAGAATCCATACTTTCGATTGATCCTCTAAATGTTTTTCTAGTAAGCCCTTCAACTTTTCAACAGACATAGGATAAGAGCGCTTCTTTCTTTTTAAATTCTCTATATCAGAAAGTAATTTTTGCTCTTCTGTTTTCAATTCAACAGATCTGTGTTCCAATTCTGCTGTACTCTTATAAAAACGCCCACTAATTCGTTTTAAATTCTCTCCAAGTTTATTTAATATTTGCTCTTCCGCATTCCCTCCAGTACCATCATTATGTGACAATAAGGCTAGACAATCTCTCCCTATTTCCAATGCATGCTTCTCGCCCTTGCTTAAAGAGAAATATTCGTTACCTTGATAATTAAAAAGGCTAGAAATATCCTTTTCTTCTCTTTCTAAACTATGAACATATACATTTTTGGCACGCTCTAAATCATCACATTCTTTTTTCGCTTGAGTTATTTGTTCTTGTAATTGTTTTTGTCTTTTTTGTTCAGCACTATCCTTAATCTTAATTTCATACTCAATCTCTTTTGTTCTAGCATACTCTTTTTGTTCTGCTGTCTTTTCTTGATCTAATTTACATTTTCTTAATTCTTTTTCTCTCTGTTCAATATGTTTTTGACACATGCTCATTTCTTCTTGTATCAATAAATAATCTAGTCCCCGAAGAATATACTCTTGAATGGAAAGATTCTCTTCTAACTCTATACATTCCATATAAATATTATTGATTCGCTCCAACTCTTCTTTTCTTTGCTTTAATTCTTCTAATTCTTTTTGCAATTCTTCATGTGTTTGAAAAATACTCCTCATAACATCAATTTTAAGTTCTTTTTCATCTAGTATATTTTTATATACAAAATCCCTCATATTATCGATTGGTTTAAATGATAATGCTTTCGCAAACGTTTTAATAAATCTTTCATGTAATCCACCGAAGCGTTGTAATAAAGCTTTTTGGTATTGAATTGAACTTTTTTCAATTATTGCCTTCGGAAATTGCACTCTTATTTTTTTTGAAAAATCCGCTTGTGTTTCTACGTAACGTTTCCCATTTTTTGTATTTAAAAACGAAATCATATTAATTTCCGATTTAGGTATAATAAAATACTCTTTTATTTTCTCATCATCTTTAAATACATCGATTGAAATACCAATTACAAAACTTTCTCCTACCTTCTCATCATAAAATTCCGCAACAATATACGTTGTAAAATACCCTTCTCGTACAAAAGGTTTTTCTTCTGTCCCTATTTTCCCCCGCAAATAATTAATTAAAGAACGCTTAGCTTCCTCATATGCCGCTGAATTAAATTTAATCTTCCGCTCATCCGAAATAAAGAGAACTTGTAAAGCATCAATGATAGTGGACTTCCCTGCTCCTGTATGACCAGATATAACCGTTTGTTTTCCAAATATAATTGTCTCATCATTGTAATAATGCCAGTTAATTAATCGTAGTTTCTTCATCCATTTCAATTTGATCCCCACCTTCACTATAAGACTTTATTTTTTCATACAATACATTTAAATCCCCTTGTTGCAACACATGAATGCATGAATGGAAAAGCTGAAAACGACAATCATCCAACTCTATGTCATTATCAATTGGTCTCAAAAGTTGATTTTGCTTCCCCATCTGCACAAGTTCACGTAACTTCGTTTTTGTTACAAATGTTAATCGAAACGTCTCATATTTCCCCTTGATTTCTTGAAGAGTGGTAAATGGATATTGACTAATAGATAGCGAGCTGCGTTTTTCCTCATAAATAAGTCTTAATACTAACAACCAAATCGTTTCGTCTTTCTTCAATTTCAACCGATGCTCGTAATGTGGCGAAGCAATAACAATGCACCCGTGCTTTTCATCAACAATAAAATCCCAACCAATTACCTGTAAATATCGCTTAATAATATCTTTATTTCGTACTGCCAATTGATACTTTTCACGTTCAAATTCTTTCAATAAAAAATTATGAGAAAACAAATAATTCACAACAACTTCCATCTCGTCTCTTTCTCTATCCAATATATTTTGCATAACTTCCCCCTAATTTTCTCGTTTTATCGTGCGATTAGAAAATGTATAGCCCCTTTGTGTAATAAAGTCAGGTGACTCTTCACTTAACGTATATCCAGCGTCCCTACTGTAACCATACAAATAAACGTAAATTAAATACAAAGCGTCCTCCTCGTTTTGCAAATCCAATTCACTCATCTCTATCTCTTGACGCCCCTTCATTGCTTCCAACACAAATTTTCGGATTTTCTTTCTATTAATAACCTTTTCAATACGTCTTAAATTTTCAGCTTTTAGCTCCTCTCGCATCTCTTCACTAATTTCGGTAACCTCATGCTGTTCTGGTTCATATACACCTTTTTTCTTACGTGGGGATAACAGTGATGCTTCTTGAAGTTGCCGAAACTGTACTAAACGAAACGGGGAAGAATGGAGTATATTCTCATCCGTTTGCCTGATATGTTCTAAAATATAAGATATTTTGTAATTAGTACTGTCATTATAAGTACTTAAATATCGGGAACGATCTAAGACCGCTCGTAAATATTGATAATGACGTGCGTCAATTTGATTACAAATTTCATCTAAATTACTATAAATTTCTTCTACTCTATACATTTTCTTACTTAGTACATCCATTGCTTCTTCTTGACTAGTAGAATATCCACTTTCTACAGCATCTTTGGCAGCACGTTTCATGAATTCATCATCTAAAAACCAAGTCTGTATACGCTCCAATATTTTATTTCGATATCTCGACACATGATCCGATGTCCTTAAACGATGATAACTTTTATCAATTATATCTTTTTTATATTCTCCAAAATGATGTTCCAACACTTGTTGTATATCATCTTTAGCTGCAATTGTTTCCATGTGATTTTTCATATTGTGCAGTAAAATTGTTAATTCATCATAAAGTTGCTCACTATATTTTTCAGACTCCAAAATGGCTGAAGCTGGTCGCTCCTCCGCCTCCACTCCTGTTAATAATTGATATGTCGTAAAACAATATCTTTGATATTCAATTGTTCTATTTTCACAAATTTCCTTTAGCACAGCCAAAATACGGCTAGAATACACTGGAAGTACTATAAACTCTTCAAATTGATCACGTATTTCCACATCAATCCATTTAAGTTTCTTTAAACGTCGAAGTACCACATTCGCTCTCTCAGCACTGTCTTGCACTCTTTCTTCCATTTCATCTTCTACATCAATACATTCTCCTAGCTCCTCTTTCGTTTCTATCAATTCTTGAATCTCATCTTTCATCAAGCTATATAATATACCAGCTCGATTGATGTGGAATTGTTCATATAGTAAAAAAGCAACTTCAGCATAAAACCCTCGATTTTTCCCAGTAAACAAATTGAAATAATTTTCCGGAATGCATTCAAATAATTTTTTCATTTCAACCTCCTTCTTCAATACCATCTTGTGACCTTATCACCTGTAATTTTCAATACTATAATGATGCTTCCCTGCATTAACTTACAAAATTAAACAAATTTTTACAATTAAAAAGAAGCGCCTTATAAATTGTTTTTCATCAACTTATAAGGCGCTTCTCATTGCTTCTTTTATATAAATTTCTTCTTCTATTGTGAAGAGAGTTGGAAATTCAGATAATGGAAGGTTTGATTTTTGGATTATACTCTCTATATCACTTTGAGATGTATCAAGATAGTTCGTTACCTCTTCTATTAAATTAAAAAATTCCTTCAAGGTAACTTGAACATCTTGATGACTCGGATCCTTCTTTTCTACCTTGCACTTTTTCAACTTCCCTATCACATCCATAAATCGCCGATCAAATTTTTCTTTTAGTTCCTTATTATTATAAAACGCTCGAACACTATCCGTTGAAAAGTGTTCCTCTAACCATTCTTTATTTTCTTTCTCCCATATGAAAGTTTGCAAAAATGAAGAAAACAAAGCAACATCCACTCGTTCTTCCTCTTGAAACTTCTTCGTCATCTCATCCATATGCGAAAGCACCTTCGCAATTCTTTCTTGCTCTGCCAAAAGCATCTCTCTTTGAAAATGTATTTGTCTTAAAAAATCTTCCGTCTCAATATCACGCTGCAATATAATATTTTGAATTTCACCAAGCGAAAAACCGAGATGCTTAAACGATTGAATTTGCTGCAGCACATGCAAATCATCTTTCGTATATAACCGATGCCCGCCTTCAGTATAATCGCTCGGCTTTAATAAATTAATTTTGTCATAATAACGAAGCGTCCGCACCGTAACATCCCCAACACTTGCAAACTCACTAATCATCCACGCCATATCATCACCTACTCCGATAACTTCTCTTGCACATACTGAAGCATACGAGAAAAAATCATCTCATTCTGCCGACAATATTGAAACAAACCTACTACAAGCAGTAAAAAAGTAACATTACCTCTATAACGATTTTCATACTCACTAATACCATCATAAAAGTACTCATACTTTCTTTTCCGTAAAACGATATAAATCGCAATAAACAACACAGCAATCATAACCAAAAGTCGCTTTCCCCTTATTTCCACTTCTTGTTTCATCACCTATTCTCCTTCCACCGAATACTTATCTTCTTTAAATAACGGAATTCGAATGAAATAACGATATGTTTCGTCTCTTATTACTTTCCACGCAACAATGATCACTTGAACAACCTCAAAGACAAACACAATCCAAAACAAAACATCACTAATACGCGAACTAATATTAAATAGAAGAAAGATTAACAAATGAAAGTTGAACGCCTTTCGGCAATGATATTTGTACACCTCATTTTTACGTGCCAGTGTAATGTACATGAATAGTGGTGAAAAGATTCCTATTGCGGCTGAGAGTAATAGCATGATGATGGTGTTTCTTTTTTCTTTTGTGGTGGTTTTCATGATTGATTTTGTCCCCCTTTTTGATTTGTCTTCTTTAGGTTAGGGGGTGACGTTGGGGGAGGTGCAAGGGGAATGTATAGAGAAAATTTATTAATACCGATATAGGTAAAATTAGACCTTTCCCTTGACAGAGTGGAGGTTATTATTTAAAGCTTTATAAGTACTTTACTTACAAATAAAAAGAAGGGCGTATACCTCATACGCCCTTCTTCCATAGCTAACAATACACTTTATCCAACTACTATTTATCTATTATATTTAAAATTTTCTCTACTTCACCTAAACTCACTCATCCCATGTGAAAATAAACTTGATACCTTATCCAGAATCTAACTCCCTTTGTATCTAAACGTTATTCCCACTCAATCATATAGGCACAAAAAATCCCTTTAAACTCTTAGGTTTCTCAGCCATTTAAGTTAATTTGGTGGGGCTTTCGGTGGGAATTCAAATTGTTCATAATGGTTATGTGGCCAAAAGCCTCATACCTTATTTAATGAAGTTTGCAAAAGGTTATGATAAGCTCCTGAAAATACGAGCTGAAAGTTGTAAAAAATTTGAGATCGTAAAGTTTCTGGTACTTATTTAATCTCCAATATTTCCTTCATATACTTTTTAAATGCATCATTTTTCCAAAAACCCAATCGAATCCCGTCAATCCCTCTGGTCATTAGAATATAGTAAATATTCAATACAAATAAGGTAAACTCTTTTGCATTTTCCGGGCTTTCATCGTCTTTAGAGAATTTGCCGTTTACATTATGGAAATTTTCTGGATTGCCGAATAATCGGCCCTTTTCGTCGACTTGAAGATCATTGCCGACTAATACGCCGACTTTATTCAGATCAATTCCCTGAACTGCAAAGACGGAGCCAATCTGCTCTTCAGCATCGGCATCATCTGAATAAATCCAATTCTCTTGAGTGGAATTCCATCTTCGTTTGATGTTTCCTTCATGCCAATGAGTGATTGATGGGTCTTTGCCATCAGCCTGTTTCCAAGGCTCAACTAATCCACCTAGCACGCGATTTATATGTTCGTGATTAAAGTTTCTGTCTTCTTCTACCCAGTCAATCAAATTCTTTAAAGGTTCTGTTTCGAAATATCCAAAATAAGCATCAACATCACTATCTTGGAACACAGATCTGTCAAATTTCGGATTAAAATTCGTTTTTTCTAATAGATCTGTATCCTTATATAAAAGATATTTTATACCATTTACAAAATCTTCTGATGTGTAGTTCTTTCCCGCTGGAGCTTGGATTCTAAATTGCGTTGTTAAGTATTTCTGTTCAAAGTTCTTGGTTGCTTCATTAAATTGCGCACGTGTCATATTGGCAGGGCGAATAGCTTGCAACACGTCATACATTAACACCATTTGACGGCCTAATTTTTTCAAAGCCTCTAAATGATTCTCATCCTGGGCAAATCTTCCTTTATATACTTCATTAAAAGATGCCATTTGCTTGGAAAATTTTCTAGAAAGCTTATGAGATTCGTCAACAATTACAACATCATAATTTTCATTGGCATTAATGAGCTGTGTCGAGGTAGCAATTGTCAAATTGCTATTGTTCATTCCATATACTCTAAAAATCTCCTTTGCCGTTTTAATCCAATTAGGCTGTAAAACGACCGCTATTCGATGATTAGGTTTTTCTTTCAACAGCTTAGCGACCAAATGAGTCAGCAATACGGTTTTTCCAGTCCCTGCATCTCCATTAATTACAAAGCTTTTATCAGGATTAGATTCAATCTCCTTAAGAAACTCTATTTGCTGATCTGTTAATTCTTTGATTGGGCTATATTTGATCAGTGCTCCATTACGTAGCTCATCTAAAGTCGGTGTACTTACCCATCCTTTAGGGTATAGCACTTCTTCCCAAAAAGGCAAAATGATTTCTAGAGCAACCTTTTCTCGGTCTCTGTAGTCATTCACGCTGTTACCATTGTTCCGATTAATAACCTCATCATTATCATATTGAACCAGCTGCTTTTTAGCTTTTGGATTATCGGCCATAAAGTAGGTAATCAACTGACTTTCGACATCATCTAAGGCTGAACCGTTAAAATAGGATGAAGTAAGAATAATTACTTGGTCGAAGTCTGCTATATTAAATTTTTCCTCTTGACCATTGTAGTGCTGCTTATTCCGCTCAATAAATTGTTTCGTTTGTCCAATGTAAATCTTTTTTGACTTCGTTCCTTTGTAGATATAAACGACATTTCCATTTCTAAGAATATTTTGTTCCGGCTGGCGAAATTTATCGAAACCTTCCAATTCTCCATTTTTTACTTTCAATGTTATACAGTTGTACTTAGCCATGGTTCAATCCACCTCATTCAATTCATTATATTTCTTTTTTTGACCAAAGCTTTTAGGAACGGGATATTTTCGGTCATTCTTAATCAGTTTTTCAGCGATGATTTCATCGATATCAAAGCCTAGATTATCGGCCATCATATAAGAGTAAATCAACACATCGGCCAGTTCTTCTTTGAGTCGCTCGGGATTTTCCTTGGCTTCCTCGGGTGTTTTCCATTGGAATAATTCCAATAATTCATTTGCTTCTAAAGAGATGGAAATGGCTAGATCTTTTTCATTATGAAATTGCCGCCAGTTACGCTCATCTCTAAATTGATTAATTCGCTTCATTGATTCGCTCATATTCATTTCCTTTCATACCTTCCAGAAAATGTCCCTTATCTCTTGATTACTCAACCAGATATAGGTTTCTTTTCTAGCTCGTGAGTGCATATTACCACTTTAATAACATGGAAAATTTTTCTTGAATTATTATTGTTATTTTACCACAGATATTATTTGGCTTGTTTAATAAAGGTATAATTCTTCATCTTTTCTAAGTCAAATTATCATTATTGATTTTTCTTTTCCCAAAATTCTTTTTGTTATTTGAAACATTGATACTAATAAAAAATAACCCTATCAGAATTTGACAGGGATGTTTGCTTCCATGCTCCACCACATTCTTGGCAGAGAACCAATTAATTTCAAGAAAAATTAATCTTCCTATAACTCGTAAATCTCTATTGAATCAGCGTAAAAACTTCATTTCTATCTTTATAGTTTATTTCCATTCAATTCTATACAGCCGTTGAAGCTCCCCAAAAATCAAAATTTCTTAACTATCTATGCTAATTTAGCGGCAGTTTTGGTGGAGGTATTATTCTTTTTCAAACAATATTGATGATACCTCTCCACCGCTACAGCTATATGCTCTATTTCAAACTATTAAAAGAAAAATTTTCTTTTAATAAAATCTATACCTGCTGTATGTAACCATTCATCGGTTTCTTAATAGATTAGGTTTGTTCACTCTGCTAGCC
Source organism: Bacillus sp. BB081 (assembly GCF_008368895.1). Lineage (NCBI taxonomy): Bacteria > Bacillati > Bacillota > Bacilli > Caryophanales > Bacillaceae > Bacillus > Bacillus sp. BB081. Next base: position 6,596 of record NZ_QOZX01000048.1, on the reverse strand, counting down.
AATAAATAAAAACATCTTGCGATAACTCACTTGTTCCATGTAAAAATAAGGTTGTCCTCTTATTTTTACATTATCCCCCAAAATTTAAAATCTCTAAAACTTCCCTAAACAACACCGAACCTCTCCCAACAACCAACTCCAAAGGAACTTCCTTAACTCGCCCATCTCTCCCAACCAGAACAACCTCATTCTCATAATCAACCCAAATCTGAACATCCTGCACATAATAACTCTTAATAGCAGAAGCCTCATCTAAATTACGATGATCCAGCTCAACTTTAACTTGCTTCGTAAAACGACGCAGCGTTTTCCAAAGAGTTCGTTCTTCTTTTGATTTCATAAATAGTTCTGGGAGTTCTTGTACTTCTTTTAATAAAGACATAGTTGTTATTGTGTATGTTTGAATACCATATCCTACCGGGCGGATGAGATGGTCTAGTTTTTTCCATGGCTCTAGTTCGAAATGTACATATTCATTGTTTTGTTGCATTTGAATGTGTTTGATTTTTGCTACGTATTGAATTCCGCCTTTTTCCCCGTGCCATTTTTTCGGTGCATATAATGCTATGTACTTTGCTTCTTGCCATCCTGGTTTTAACTGTGTGATTGGTAGCTGATATAGGCCTTCTTTCCTATATGTTTCATAGTCACTTTCAGTTTTCACGCTGCCTACTAATACTTTTTCTTCTAGTGAAGAGTGCCATTCTTCTTTTGTTCCTCTTGGAAGAATGCCTTCTCTTATAATTTCTTCTGGGCTTTTTTCAATGAGATGATCTAGAAATTGTTCTACTAGTCTCGTTGCATTTGGTAAGAATGGAAAGCCACCAATATTTACTTTTTCTATACTTTTATAAAATGGATGGTTCTCGTACGCTTCCTCTTGGTTCCACGGGAATAGTACGTACGCTCCGTAGGCTGTTCGCTCAAAAGGCCCCTCTTGTTCTACTACGAGTGCGTCTCTGTAACGATGCATTGTGTTAATATCTTCTTCCATTGGACCAGGGGTGCCATACTTCCTTTTATAATGAGATCTTTCAGCAAAATCAATTCGATATTTCGCATCAAAAATGTATTGATATTGATAATTCTTTCCCTTTTTCTCAATAGCGAGCATCGTATCTGGCTTTTGTGTAACTGTTGGTAGTCTACCGTTTCTTTTCTGGAAATACAGTTCTATTACTTCATCAGTGACTGGATGTTTGAACGTTCTTTTTGCAGTTTTGCTTTCATCAAGCGTTACGTATAATCCGTCTTGCTTAACTTGAATTACATCTTGATGGAGCGGTATATACTTTTTCGATAGAATTTGTCCGAGTTTTAAATACGTCCAGTATTCGTATAACCTTGCGACATCCTTTACCGACATTTTGAAAATTTGTCCTCGTAATGTTAAACCTCGCGATAGCATTAAAAATATTTGATATGCATCTCTATAGCCTGCCGCCATTTGGATTACGAGTGAAAAGACTGAGCGATCTAATTTTCCTATTCCTCGCCAAAATGGATCGTTCAATTCATTTTTCATTCGATACTTCATATTTTTTACACGCTTTAGTAAATCTTCATCAGTTACACCACGTGTATATCTAGACTTTGGCTCTAGCGCCTTAAGTAAATCTTCTATTTTATGTACGACTCTTTGAATCATCCATTTAACAAATCTATTTTCTAACGTATCATAAGACACTTCCTTATAAGCTGTAATACCTTTAGTTGGTATACTATTTTCTCCTTGCAGCAAGTGTGGTCGCTTTCGTAAATAATTCATTCCGACAGAATCCAATTTACGAATTTTTTCTCCTCGTACTAGTTGATGCCTAGTCATAAGCGTATGATGCGGTTGTCTTTTAATATGAGAGATTGACTTCATAAAACGCTCAAAGGAATCATTTAAAATACGATAAAACTCACTCTTCGATGGATTTGTGGCGTAAATTGCAGATGCTCCTAAGTAAGTTCTCTTTAGTAAATGAAACGCTAAATTATAAATTTCATCATTTACTTCATCTAATAAGGCTCTGTAATCATCCTTATAATCAAGTTTTGCCGGGAAAACTTCAAATGTAACAGTTAATAAAGTATCTTGCTCGTCTTTAATTTCAAATGTTGTATTTCCTACTTCATTCGGAAAAGAAAGATTCCCCATTAACACATGAAGTGAACCCATTTGAATGGAACTAACTTGTTTTCGAAATCCTGGATGTTCATGATAAAAAGAGAGCTGCTTGTTATTTTTCGGAACAACAACAAGCTGATAACTTCTATTTTCAAAAAAGATTGGTGGATGTTCGTTCCATTCGTCTAGCCTCTGCAATCTAGCATCAAATACAGAAACGGCTTCTGCCTTCCCATCTACATGAAAATACATCATTTCATCCGCATTCATAGCATGATATTCTTTTAAACTCTCATATTTTTCATGATAAGGATTTCCTTTAATCGTCAATGATAGCTCCTCTGTTTCAATCTTAACTAGCTCTATCTCATTATTAGATCCAGAAAGAGGTGAAACCATCATACTCGAACCTCCTTAACATATTAGACAGCTTGTTAGCGGAACGAGGATACTTAGCATATGAAGCGTCACTATTGCTACTATCATATTCTTCATTTGCACATAATACATACAACTGCTTTAATACCTCTTCTGTTCTTCCATCACTTCCTGCAAGACGCGGTAAAATCTTTTGATATATTTGATAATCAAGTGCTTCATCGAATGACAATAACTTTCCTTGTTCGTTGTATGCCATATAGAAACAAATTTCATCTCGTATACGATACCCAACTTGAGCACCCACTGATTCAAGTGTTTTATTTATTTCTATTAAAATGTTCGATATATTTCTCACAAGATCTTCGTTTTCTTTAAAGCATTCTTTTAGATGAAGATACTCAGTTTCTAAAGAACGATTTGAAGCAATTTCAGCTTCCTTCTCTTCTACATCCATTAAGAAATTAAAATAATCTAAGTTAACGGTATTAAACTCAATTGTATTCGCACGATCTAATACTTTCTTACTTAACGGATGTGTCGTTTCATCCATATTTACCGTTCCGATAATATATACATTTGATGGAATTGTAATATGCTTATTCGTAATTGATTCTGGAAGTACTGGTGACGTAACAATTTTTCCATCTTTCCACTTACGACTTTCAATTACACTTAAAAAGTCACTAAAGTAGTATTCCACTCGAGCTAAGTTCATTTCGTCCAACACTACAAAATACGGCCTATTTGGATTTGCATCTGCAGATTCAAGCACCTTAATTAACGGTCTTTCTTGAAACTCCCCTTGAAGATTCACATAACCAAGTAAATCAGAACTATCACTCCAATCAGGTCGAACCGGAATAAGCGTAAATTGTCCATTCTCTTCCGTTGCTCCTAAGCTCTCCGCAAACCACTGAACAATTTTCGTTTTCCCTGTACCTGAAATACCTGATAAAATCACAAACGGCTTCGTCTTTAATGAAAGGAAGAAATTAATAAGATCCTTTTTCTCATAAAAGAAACCTTTACTTTGAATATAAGAAGACACATGATCAATAATGGATTGCTGATCTAAATGAACTTCTTTCCTCCCATAAATCACTTCATATTTTATTCCTTCCTCTTTATAAGCAATAAATCCCTCATAATAGCGAAGCATTTCTTCTAGATCCTCTACTAACTCTTTTTCACTTGGCATTTTATTAGCAGCGTACGCAATATATGCAGCTGTTGAATTCGCATATCCTTTCGCTTTTGAGCTTGTCCCTAGGAAAATCTCATCATCTTTTTTCACCTTTTGGGACATATGTATTTGCTCACGAATCTCTTCTTTAATTTTTTGCATCTCTTCTTTAGACGTTTCCGTCACACCTTGCGCCAACGTTAAATATAATCGTTCCATATCTTCACTAAATAAATAAACGATATAATATCCTCGCTGCGTAGATGTCGTAATATCTTTATTCATAATTGCAAGCCATGGAACAGCAGCCCAGTTTCCTTGTCCAATTGATCCTGTGACAACATACTGATTATGATCAATAAATGGTAACCTCGTTATTTCCGTTGTCATTTCATTCCTAACAACCGATCCCATTTTATGACCCGCAAATCTTTCTGTTCTTGCCTGTAAATACTCATCCATAACCGTTAAAAACTTTTCACGTAAATTACTGTTCATGCTACCGCCCTTTTCCCCATCATCTTTTTCATATTGTTCAATAGGAATCCATTCATCATTAATTACTCCTACTTTTTCAAGCCAATCTAGTAAATTATTCGTACGCCGCTTCGCTACCGATTCGACCATCAAATTATCCCCTAATGAATTTCGGACAATCGTCATTCCAAAATCAACTAGAGCTTCTTTCTTTTCATCCTTTGAATGCTTCTCTAACAATCCAAGAACGAATAAAACATGACGGAAATATTCTTGTTTTAAAACTAGCTGTGCCATGTAGTTTTTCTTATCTTCCGATTGAACATATTCGCTTAATAGCAGCTGATTCATTTCATGAGATTCATTCAAAAAGCCCAACAGCCTTAGATCTTGACGCGCGCGAGACTTCCTACTATATAAATTTTCATCCATTTGTTCACTTAACGTACTTGGATTATATGTACCATTTATGATCTCTTCTAAAAAGAGCATGACTTTATCATATTTTTCACTTGGTAGGTTATCAGTTTGGGCTTCTTTAAATGTAATAGCTCCTGCTCCCATTACATTCACAAATGGAAGCTGTGAAAAGAAAGCTACCAAGAAAGTATTACATTCACTCGCTTGTCCAAAACCTTCACTCTTTACTGTACGCATAGCGATAAATTTTCTCCAAGCATCCTTAAGAATTTCAAAGCTCACTTTAAAATAAGGTGGTGCTTCCCCTTCATATTGCTCACGTGAAAATTTAGCTTCAACGTATAATCCTTCATCATCTTTATTTATAACCAGATAAGTTTTATCACCATTTATATATTCAACCTGCTTCGTTAATTTAGCCAATTCAATTACGAGTTGCTCTAACATCTTCATCCCCACCGTTACAATAAATTACAATTACTACTATTTTACCAAACTATGTATAAAAGAAAAATCATACAATATGATGTATGATTTTATACTCTATTATTTAAAATACTTCTGATAATCCTCTTCATTTTTAAATTCAATCGGTCCGACATCCATTCGAAACTTCCCGTTCTCGTACAACAGTGGTGAAGCCTCTGAATGGTCTTTTGAGTAGCTTTCTACATGTGAAATTTTCATCTCATTTGAATTAGTGAAATCAATATGAGCAATACACACCCAATAAGCATGGTCATTTATTTCTAATAATGGTGCTGTTACAACGCTTCCCATATGATTATCGACAACAGCTTTAGCCCTCATAGAATAGAAACTACCTATTCCATTTCCGACAGCACTATACGCAGCAAATAAAACATATTTCAAAGCTTCTGGTCGATAAATACGAATTGTTTCTTTTCCTGGTTCTTGCGAATCACCGTCCAACACAATATACGGCGACACTTTAGACAAACCTAGATTTTTATAGTAAACCTTTCCTATCTCTCCATTAGTTGTTACGTAAAAACAATATAAATCTAAATCTTTATTTGTTTCCCACTCTAAAGTAGCTGTTACCATTTTAGATTTTTGTATATTTATAGATTGTTTTTTCTTCAATTCAACCTTCACTACATTAATAGTTTTTTGTACTGGAGGCGGGGTAGGAACTATTTTCTTCTCTACAGGAGGAACAAATTGTTTTTCATCCTCTGCGATTTCTATTCCAAAATTTGTACACAATGCAGCTAACCCACCAAAATAGCCAGCTCCAATAGGATTGAACTTCCATCCTCCTCCATGTCGATATAGCTCTCCAACAATAATGGCACTTTCATCTGTAAATGGATACGTGATAGGAAAATGAATAATTTCTAATCCTGATTGTGCGTTGTTTATTTTCAATTGAATATGTGAAACATCTCGTAGCGCCTGTTTCTTCTCTTCAGCATTATGAATTGTAATCGAAAATACAACCTTTTGTACCTCATCTTTTATATGAGTAAAATCTATCGAAAATCTTTGTTTACTTCCATTTGCGATATTTTGATTTAATTGAACAGATCGACAACTAGAATAAGGTTGTCCATAAAAAACGAAATCCACTTCTTTAGTAATTTCCCCATTAAAACCTACTAAAAAAGCTGATGCATCTACATCCATATTCATCGGGGCATCCCAAGTTAAATCTACCAATACTCCTCTAATGCCCGGATGATTCTTTGTGACGTCTATCTTTTGTCCCCTTACTAAAGTATGTATCATCATAATTCCCCCGTCCTACACCTTTAATGTTTTTTCATTCAGTTCAATTATACTCCTCTTTAGATTTCCCTTTCTATCTTAAACTATAAAACCATAATAATTAATTATTATTATAAAGGGAAAAATCCATATAAAAATTATTGAACTAAATACTCTCTATTTAAAATTCTAAATAAATATACTAAGAATGATATCAATATTTCATGAGTTGAGGTTGCTAAAATTACTTATCAACTTTAGCTCCACCAACCATCCCCCCATACCAAT
>NZ_QOZX01000047.1:0-59236 GCF_008368895.1 Bacillus sp. BB081 | reverse complement strand
CTATATATAAAGGAATAAAGGTGAAAAAATGTATTTTTTACAAAATTTAAAAGTGAAATATAAATTATTATCGCTTATTTCATTAGCAGTTTTAGGTATGGTAATTATGAGCTGTGTAGCAATTAATTCTATTAACAAGATTAAGCATGATACAGAGGTTGTAGTAGATGATTATCAACATTCTGTAGTTTTATTAGAAGGAATGCTTCGTACACAAAATTCACTAGAGTATAACTTACTAGAATTAATTACAGCGTCACCAAATGAGGGGACAAATAAAGAGGGGATTATTGGTAATATTGAAAAGGATCTTGAAAAATATGATTCTTTATTAAAAGAATATGATGATGGCTTCAATTTAAGTAAGCAAGAGGATGAGCTGTTTCAGAAGATGAAGGAATCTTTGCCAAGTTATATGGAGACATATAAGAAGTTGTTTGATAAAGCGAAGGTAACAAATGAATCTCAAATGGTAAACGAATTTCATAAGGAATTAAAACCGAAGGGAGTAGAGTTAGCTAGTTATGCTGTAGATCTAGAAGCGTATGTTTCAAATTTAGCTGACCAAGTATTTAAAGATTCTCAAAAAATGATAGATCGGTCCGTTATTACTTTTATCATTCTTGTAGTAGTTACTACAGTCATTATATGTATAGTAAGTTATATTATTAGCAAGCTTATAGTTGCTCCTTTACAAACGGTTAGTCGTATGATGGAAAGAGCAAAAGAAGGAGATTTAACTGTACATGGTGAGTATAATGCTAAGGATGAATTAGGTGTATTAGTAAGTGATTTTAACGAAATGATTGCAGGGCTAAGAACAAATATGCAAGAAGTAGAGAATAATATTCAGCTTTTATTCCAACATGCAGACGGAGTAGTATCTGCATCGGAAGTATCTAGTGGTGCAGCGAAGAAAATCACTATAGATATTGAAGAAGTTGCAAATGGCGCAGAGGGCCAAATGCAGGCAATGGAGCAAACTGCGGGGGCGATGGAAGAGTTGACACAAGGAATGCAGAGTATAGTGAATACATCATCCTCTGTAAATGAATTGTCTGCTCAATCAGCATTAGATGCAGAGAGTGGTAACAAATTAATGAAACAAATGATTCAACAGATGGATACAATCCAAAATTCAGTACATAACGGTGTGAAACAAGTAGAGACTATGAAAGAACAATCAGAAGAAATTGTTAAAATCATTGATGTTATGCAAGGTATTACCTCTCAAATTAACTTATTAGCATTAAACGCCGCAATTGAGGCTGCCCGTGCTGGGGAAAGTGGTAGAGGATTTGCAATTGTGGCAGATGAAGTAAGAAAATTAGCAGAACAATCTAGTGATTCTGCAAAACAAATTGAGAAGCTTATTACTCAAGTTATGGGAACAACGAACCATACGGTACATATGATGGGGAAAGTAGATAAGGAGGTACAGGCAGGTACACAAGTAGTAATGCATACAGAAAAAGTATTTGGAAAAATTACAGAAAAAGTACAGCAAGTATCTGAGCAAATTCAAACGGTATCTATGTCTACAGATGAAATTGCAGCGAGTAGTGAAGAGATTTCGGCTTCTGCAGAAGACATGGCTCAAATATCTCAAAGATCATCTGACCGCACTGATAGGGTAAAAGAGTCTATTCAACAGCAAGAAAAATCTGTTCAAGAGATCTCGGTTTCAATTGAACAGATGCATAATGCAGCAGGAGGATTAAAACAAATAGTTGCCCAATTTACTCTTCAAAAGTAGTAGTATATTTAAGTTTTAATATAGAAAAATTCCACTCAATAAATAAAAAAATCATTCTATATAACAAAGGATGATTTTTTTATGGGAATTTTGTGCAACTATCACTTAATATATTCTAATTTTTTACAATTTTCCGATTGTAATATATAATAATACGTAATGTTTTGGAGATTTTTCATTTGTAAAAGATAGTTTATAGGAGGAGAGAAAGGGTGTTCAATAAAAAATCAATGCCGGCTATAAAAATGATCCTTTCGATGTCTATTTTCGGATCAATTGGATTTTTTTCTACTCAAACAGGCTTACCGTCTTTTGAATTAGTATTCGTTCGTTGCATTTGTGCAACTATATTTTTAGCATTGTGTTGGCTCGTAACAGGACAGTATAAAAGTGAGAAATGGAATAAAAAAGAAGTAATGCAAATATTAGCATGCGGTGTATTTCTCGTTTTTAACTGGGTATTTCTATTTAAAGCGTTTGAAGTTATGTCGATTACAATTGCGATTTCAGTTTACCATCTTGCACCAATTATCGTATTAATGATTGGTAGTATTGTATTTAAAGAGAGACTTACAGTATTTGCGGTTATGTCCATTGTCATTTGTTTCATCGGTACCGTTTTAGTCGCTGGAGTAGACGGTAGTATGTCGTTAGAGAAATTAATGTCATCTGGAATGGTATGGGCACTTCTTGCAGCGTTATTTTATGCTTTTACCACTTTATTAGGAAAAGGAATTCAGCATACGAGCGCATATGCGATGACATTTTTACAAACGTTTTTAGGTATATTTTTATTGCTACCATTCGTAGATTTTGGCAAGTTTCAAGGGTTAACAGAGATGAACTGGATGATGATTACAGCAACAGGACTTATACATACGGGATTTGTATATTACTTATTTTTTGACAGTTTAAGAGGTTTATCGACGAGATTAATTTCTGTATTAGTGTTTTTAGATCCTGCGGTTGCAATACTATTAGATACAGTCTTTACCGGGTTTAGACCGACTAGTATGCAAGTAGTAGGGATTGTTCTTATATTTGTAGGAATGGCATTTACTTTTCGCAAGGGAACAGAGAAGGATTTATCGATGAAGGAAAGTGCTACTTTATAATTTAAATAAAATGATATTGAAAAGACGCATATATATACTATTTGCGTCTTTTTGTGTCAATAAAGTGAAATTTAAAAATGTAAAGGAGTTCACAAAGAGATTGTAGAATTTTTAATATATAGTACCTTAGATGTGACAGCTTCCTTTTTGAAATAAGAAAGAAGGAGGTATAAAGCAGAGAGGACAATGAAGAAAAAATATTGGGTGTAATGATGATTGCGACAATGGTAGGCGGTATATTTGCAGGGACGAATGTGGCCCCTGTAAAAGCGGAAATTGCACCGTTACAAAATACAAATCCAATTGTATTTAAAGATGTACCAAAAGGACATTGGGCAGAAGCGGCAATTCATAATTTAGCGGCAAACGAAATTATTTTTGGATATGGGGATGGAATTTTCGGTTTTGAAGATGACGTAACACGTGAGCAAGTTGCAGCTTTAATTTATCGTGTATTTGATATAGAAGAACAAGATGAATATGAAAACCCATATGGGGATATCGATGAAAACTCAACAAACTTTATTGAAGAGATATTAGCTTTAACGGAACTAGAAATTTTTATGGGAGACGAGCATGGAAACTTTAGACCGAAAGCAACGTTAACTCGTGCGGAAATGGCGCAAGTGCTTACGAATGCTTTTGATTCACAGGCGAAGGGATCTCATACGCTTAATGATGTTTCAGCAAATTCAATGCAATTAGTGCGATACAAACAAATGGTATTACAGCGGGAATCGGAGATAATAAATTCGGCCCATCCATGAAAGTAAAAAGAGAGCAATACGCACAGTTTTTATACAAAGCAATTTTGCATGATATGGAACAAGGACAGCAATAAGGTTTAACTAGTAAAGTGATATTTGAAAAATAATACAAAAAGGTCATTGTTGTATAACAGTGGCCTTTTTTGTATGGGATAAAGCGCGAAAGAAAGGTATTTTGAAAAAAAACGAAATGAATTTTCAAAAAAAACTTCCTTTTCTGAAGATTTGTTATATAATATAAAACATAAAATCAAATCTGTTATAAAACAGTTTAAGAAGGGGATGCTAATATGTCGACGCAAACTTCACGGGTTACATTGCCCGGAGAAATGTTACCAGCGTACAACGAAATATTGACACCTGAGGCGCTTAGTTTTTTAAAGGAACTACATGAAAATTTTAATAAGCGCCGCATAGAACTTTTACAAAAGCGTGCGGAGAAACAAAAGAGAATTGATGCAGGAGAGTTTCCGAAGTTTTTAGAAGAAACAAAGCGCATACGTGAAGCGGATTGGACAATTGCTCAATTGCCAAAAGATTTAGAGGATCGCCGCGTAGAGATTACTGGACCAGTGGATAGAAAGATGGTTATTAACGCTTTAAATTCAGGAGCGCATCTTTTTATGGCAGATTTCGAAGATTCGAATTCACCAACTTGGGAAAATGCAATTGAAGGTCAAATAAATTTACGAGATGCAGTGCAGGGAACGATTTCACATAAAAATGAAAATGGAAAAGAATATCGTTTAAATAGTAAAACAGCAGTATTAATTGTGCGTCCAAGAGGATGGCATTTAGAAGAAAAACATATGCAAGTTGATGGGAAGAATATGTCTGGTAGCTTAGTAGATTTCGGACTTTATTTTTTCCATAATGCGAAAGCTCTCTTAGCAAAAGGAAGCGGTCCATACTTTTACTTACCGAAAATGGAAAGCCATTTAGAAGCAAGGTTATGGAATGATGTTTTCGTATTTGCTCAAAAATATATCGGTATTCCAAACGGAACGATTAAAGCGACGGTGTTACTGGAAACGATTCACGCTTCGTTTGAAATGGATGAAATTTTGTATGAGCTTAAAGATCATTCTGCTGGGTTAAATTGCGGAAGATGGGATTATATTTTCAGCTTTCTAAAGAGTTTCCGTAATCATAATAAATTTTTACTTCCAGATAGAGCGCAAGTCACGATGACGGCGCCGTTTATGCGCGCGTATTCTTTGAAAGTCATTCAAACATGTCACCGCCGTAATGCACCAGCTATTGGAGGAATGGCAGCGCAAATTCCGATTAAAAACAATCCAGAAGCGAATGAAGCAGCTTTTGAAAAAGTGCGTGCAGATAAGGAGCGCGAAGCTTTAGACGGTCATGACGGGACTTGGGTTGCCCACCCGGGACTTGTACCAGTCGCGACGGAAGTATTTAATCACATTATGAAAACACCGAATCAAATTTTTAGAAAACGTGAAGAAATACATGTTACAGAAAAGGATTTATTAGAAGTACCAGTGGGAACGATTACAGAAGAGGGGCTTCGCCTAAATATTAACGTAGGCATTCAATATATCGCATCTTGGTTAAGCGGAAGGGGAGCGGCACCAATTTATAACTTAATGGAAGATGCGGCAACAGCGGAAATTTCTAGGGCACAAGTATGGCAATGGATCCGCCATGAAGGTGGAAAGCTAAATGACGGCCGTAATATTACGCTTGAATTGATGGAAGAGCTAAAAGAAGAAGAACTAGCAAAAATAGAAAGAGAGATTGGTAAGGAAGCCTTTAAGAAAGGGAGATTCCAAGAGGCGACAACGTTGTTTACAAATCTCGTTCGGAATGATGAATTCGTACCATTTTTAACATTACCGGGTTATGAAATTTTATAAAAAATGAAAAGGGGATGGAACAAATGAAAAACGAAAGAATCGAGAAATTACAAGAGAGTTGGGAACTAGATACGCGCTGGAAAGGGATTACACGCCCATATTCGGCAGAAGATGTAATTCGCTTGCGCGGGTCAATTGATATTGAACATACATTAGCGCGCCGCGGTGCTGAAAAGCTTTGGTCATCGCTTCATACGGAAGATTATATTAACGCACTTGGCGCATTAACAGGAAACCAAGCGATGCAACAAGTGAAAGCTGGGCTAAAAGCAATTTATTTAAGTGGATGGCAAGTCGCTGCGGATGCGAACCTTTCTGGACATATGTATCCAGACCAAAGTCTATATCCAGCGAACAGCGTACCTGCTGTAGTGAAACGAATTAATCAAACACTTCAACGTGCGGATCAAATTCAGCATATGGAAGGAAGCGATGATACAGATTATTTCGTACCGATTGTAGCAGATGCAGAAGCTGGATTTGGCGGACAATTAAACGTATTTGAACTGATGAAAGGTATGATTGAAGCAGGTGCATCAGGTGTGCACTTTGAAGATCAATTATCTTCAGAGAAGAAATGCGGCCATTTAGGCGGAAAAGTATTATTACCAACGCAAACAGCGGTGCGTAATTTAATCTCGGCACGCCTTGCAGCAGACGTAATGGGAGTGCCGACAATTATTGTTGCAAGAACAGACGCGGATGCAGCAGATTTAATTACGAGCGATATTGATCCAGTTGATAAAGCATTTATTACAGGTGAAAGAACTCCAGAAGGATTTTACCGTACGAAAGCAGGTCTTGATCAAGCAATTGCACGTGGTTTAGCATACGCTCCTTATGCAGATCTCGTTTGGTGCGAAACATCTGAACCAAATTTAGAAGATGCAAAACGATTTGCGGATGCAATTCATAAAGAGCATCCAGGGAAATTGCTTGCATATAACTGTTCACCTTCATTTAACTGGAAACAAAAATTAGATGAAAAAACAATTGCAAGCTTCCAAAAAGAAATCGCATCTTACGGTTATAAGTTCCAGTTCGTAACACTAGCTGGATTCCACTCGTTAAACTACGGCATGTTTGAATTAGCACGTGGCTATAAAGAGCGCGGCATGGCAGCGTACTCTGAACTGCAACAAGCAGAATTCGCAGCAGAAAAACACGGCTACTCTGCAACTCGTCATCAACGCGAAGTAGGAACAGGTTACTTTGATGAAGTAGCACAAGTTATTACAGGCGGTACTTCATCAACGACAGCGTTAAAAGGTTCTACAGAGGAAGCACAGTTTACGAAATAAAAGGAAGGGGCACCTTTTTAAAGGGTGCCCTTGTTATTTTCGGAACGATTCGAGAGTAAATGGAAATACATCAACGGTTTTTCAAATATATCGACTTACCGACAAAAAAGACGATATTATCAAATCCACTCAGCTCTATGATCGCGAATAAACTGTATATCTTTCTCATAATGCTCTAAATGTCCTTCATCAATCATTCTTTGGAAATTTAAGTCGCCTTCTTGTGCTTTTCTTTTCATATATGTACATAATGCTTCTAATCGTAGTAACACTATTCCTAAGTAATCTTCGTCCATACTTTTACCGTAGGACTGGACAAACAATTTCACTCTTTCTTTCATACGGCTAGCATGTTGTGCCGATTCATAATGAACTGCCTCACCTGATTCTGTATAATACACTCTACTTAAAGGTACACAAGTATAAAGCGTATAAGCGATATCCCAAATTCTTGGACCAGGAGCAGCGACATCGAAATCAATAATACCTACTGGTTTCTCGTCATTAAAAATAATGTTATATATAGCAAAATCATTGTGGCATAAAACCTCAATGTCATTTGGAGTACGATCCATCGGTTGCCATTCATCTGATAAGGGAAAGTCACTTACCGCATCATGATAAAGGCGGAGCATCTTTGCTATTTCCTTTAAAACATCATTAGATCGCATATATTCTTTTAAAGGATAATTTCCAGCGTCTCCTTCAATAAAGGATAAAATCTCTCTATCTTTTTCATCTACACCTAAAAACTTTGGAGCATGATGAAACCCTTTGTTTTCTAAGTGCTGTAATAATGTATGAATTTTTGCACTACCTGGCTTTAATTCTCGCCGAACAGTATTTTCAGAACGATACACATTTGATACATTTCCCCCTGTAAGCTTTTTCTCGTTGGTGTAGTCTGACATATAATCCCCTCCAATATAACGACTGTACGATTATATTGTAACACTTTAGAACAAGGGATGTAATCGTATTCAAATGATGTTTGTGTTCACTTTATAGTGAAATCTGCACATACTAAAATCAATTATTTACGAATGTACAATCAATTTAATTTGTCAGTTATTTTCAAAAAAGATTGTACATTTCATTTTAAGTATGCTATGATGAAGTCAGTTGAATAGTTAAATTAAGCAATCCATATATTATCAAGTGCCGAAAAACGAACGAGAAAAAGTATGTGAGAACTAGTTTATGTTTCGTGTTTGATAATGTGTGGATTCTTTTTTTATACAGGAAGACTAAAATAAATTGTGTTTTCTTTAGGAGGAAATAATTATGGCAGTAACAGGACAAGTAAAATGGTTTAACAACGAAAAAGGATTCGGTTTCATCGAAGTTCCAGGCGAAAACGATGTATTCGTACATTTCTCTGCAATCGAAACTGAAGGTTTCAAATCTCTAGAAGAAGGTCAAAAAGTTAGCTTCGAAATCGAAGATGGTAACCGTGGACCTCAAGCTAAAAACGTAATCAAACTATAATTTTATAGTTCATTATGGAAAAAGGATGGCTGCTGCCATCCTTTTTTTTGTTGTAATATACGAGCATAATGATTATATTTGGGGGAAAAGTATACAAATGAAGTCATACTCGATGTTCGTAGTGGGAATAAAGAAGATCTACACAATACGATTGAAGAAATCTCATTCGCCCGTTTTAGATGAATAAGAAAAAATAGTCGGTTTTTTTGAGGACGAAGAAGAGTAAAAGGCTTTCCAAAATGGAAGGCCTTTTACTCTTCTTTTTCAGCTTTTCTCTTCGCGCGTTTCTTACATTCAGGGCATTTTGATTTTCGGAAAGGCTTTGCGAAGAATAGTAGAATGAAAAATAGCCCGAATATAATGCTAGCTGAGTTTTTCACGATTACAATGCTACTATTTTTCATTTGAATCGTTGGTTGCATTTCTTTTTCTTCCATAGTGGACCTCCATATATTGGATTTTCCTTTTAATTATAGCAAAGTTAATTGTCGTAATGATGCGAAATGAGGAAGCAGTTGTAAATATTTATTGGTAGTATAAATACATTTTATATAGGTTTTTATTACAAAAACACTATATTGTTATTTTATAATTTAAAAGATGTTTGATAAATGATAAAGTATTGTAAAAAAGCGGAATCTGTAAGCCATTTCCTTTTCATAGATGCTAAAATTATATATGCAGCTGCTAATATAAATGGAAAAAAGGAGACAGTAGAATATGGAAAGTAAAGTAGAACGCTATGTCGAAAACTATGTGGTAAATAAAAATACAATGGCCTTACTTCCTGTTATTCTAAGTGAGAAGAAAATTGTTACACGAGTTGTTGAGATGGAAGATTCTTTTTTCGTATTTCAAAAGCCCCTAGATATTATAGAAAGAAGTTGCCGCAAGCATGGCTCTAGTTTCTTAGGCAGAAAAGAAGGAACGAAAGAGTTAACTCATATTACACATAAAGCACCGATTGCGATTAGTCCAGCAGATCAACTTTATTTTTTCCCTACTTATTCTTACTCTAGAAAAGAGTGCGCTTGGTTGTCTCATTTTTATATTGAAAGTAATAAAGAGTTAAAAGATGGAAATGTTATTGTTAGATTTATAAATGGATTTGCTGTGAAATTAGAAATATCAAAAAGTAGTTTTGAAAATCAACAAAATCGTACAGCGAAATTGCGTACTGAATATGAAGATCGTAGAAAAAAACAAGGAAACCCTTGTTTTAAAGAGATTGATAAAACTCAAGAATCTCGATTAAAACCAGCATACGAGAAAGTATATTTTGTGAAAGAAGAGGAAGTTTAAGAGGATGGGGAAAAATCCCCATCTTTTTTATTTGTCAGTTTTTATCGGTAAGTCGATATATTTGAGAAATCCCCGATATAATTTCACCTACTGAGGAATTTGTCAACAAAACAAAAGTGTCACTTCTAAAACTGCGAAACGTCCTGTCGAATATTGATAGATTATCATAGCGTAATAATGAAGGAATTCTAATGAAAGATATGGAAACTTAATAATTACATCTCCATATGTTGTATCTACCATTTCCTCTTTCATATAAGCAATGATACAGTAGAGGTAGTACTTAGAGTAAAGGGGTAAAGTGTAGAATGGATTTTCAGACAATCAAAGAGTATTTTTCACCAGAAAATATGGATCATATTGTTGAAAGTTATAAAGCGTTCGGACCACTTCTCGGTATTGGTTTACCGATGATAGAAGCGTTAATACCGGCATTGCCACTCATCGTATTTGTACTGGCAAATGCTGTTGCATTTGGATTTTGGCTCGGTTTTCTTTATTCTTGGCTCGGATCAGTAATGGGTGCCTTACTTGTCTTTTTCATTATCCGCCATTTTGGACGAAGTCGTTTCTTTTCTTTTGTAAATAAGCATGAGAGAGTACGAAAGGCAATGGGATGGATTGAAAGGAAAGGGTTTGCGCCAATTTTCGTCATATTTTGTTTTCCGTTTACACCGTCTGCGCTTATAAATGTTGTTGCTGGTTTATCTCGCATTAGTGTAAAGCAGTTTGGACTTGCGCTCGCGTTCGGAAAGCTTGTGATGATTTTTATTTTAACGTATATCGGTCATGATTTAATGTCATTTATTCATAATCCGGTGAAATCAGTCATTGTAGCAATTGGTATTTTTATTTTATGGTATGTCGGTAAGAAAATCGAAGTAAAGTTAGAACTACATTAAGAATAGTCTTCTTTATTCAGCTATTTGAGGGCAGTAAAACTCCCACCTCAAAATTCGGTTGGATAGGTGAGAGCCTTGTTGCTCGTAAATGCTAGATTGGTGCGGCTGATAAGGAGTGGGATGAACAAAACTCCCGCCGATTCAGTTTCACTTTATAAATGCAGGCTTCATTATTAAAGGATAAGGGGAGAAGCGGATGAAGAAAACTTTGAAAAAAGAAGGCATAGAGTGGATACGAACAATTTTAATTGGTGTATTATTAGCTGTATTTTTTCGAACGTTTTTCTTTTCGACGTACGTTGTAGAGGGGAAGTCAATGATGCCGACATTGCAAGATGGTAATATGCTCGTTGTAAATAAGGTGAGTTATCAAGTGGGGGACTTGAACAGGTTTGATGTTGTTGTGTTTCATGCGAATAAAAAAGAGGACTACGTAAAACGAATTATCGGTTTACCTGGAGATCAAATTGAATATAAGCATGATAAACTGTATATAAACGGACAATTCGTGGATGAACCTTATTTAGAAACGTATAAGAAAGAGATAAATGGACGACAACTAACAGGTGATTTTAAACTAGAAGAGTTAACGAAAGAAAAGTCGGTGCCACCTGGCTATATTTTTGTAGTGGGTGATAACCGCCTCGGGAGCTGGGATAGTAGACACTTTGGATTTGTAAAAGCTGATACAGTTGTCGGTAAAGTTGATTTACGATATTGGCCAATTCAAGAGGTGCAAACGAATTTTTCAAAAGGTTGATATAATAGGTAGAAGTATAGAAAAAGACAAACTACTCTGTTTGTCTTTTTTCGTGTACTATAATACAATTATAGTAGCAAACTAACGTTCGTTATGTAAGTGAAAGGTGGGGTTACATGTCACTTCGATTTGTAATTGGTAGAGCGGGAAGTGGAAAAAGTACACTTTGTTTACACGAAGTGCAGGAAGAGTTAAAGCAACGCCCAAGAGGGAAAACAATATTATATCTTGTGCCAGAACAGATGACATTCCAAACGCAGCAGGCGTTAATCGGGAGTGAGGATGTAAGAGGTTCTATTCGGGCACAAGTTTTTAGTTTTTCACGATTAGCGTGGAAGGTGCTGCAAGAAGTTGGTGGAGCGAGTCGTCTTCACATTGATGAAGCGGGCGTACATATGTTACTTCGTAAAATTGTAGAGTCTCGTAAAGATGGATTATCGGTGTTCCAAAAAGCAGCGGAGCAAAACGGTTTCTTTGAACATCTTGGCAGTATGATTGCGGAGTTTAAACGTTACAACGTGACGCCATCTAACGTATATGAAATGTGGCAACAATTAGATGCGCATAGTAGCAGTGCAGAACAAAAGCTATTAGCGAATAAAGTGTATGATTTACAACTATTATATGATGATTTTGAACGTGCTTTAATCGGAAAATATTTGGATTCAGAAGACTACCTACAATTGCTAGTCGAAAAGCTTCCACAGTCGGCATATGTAAATGGGGCTGAAATTTATATAGATGGATTTCATTCATTTTCACCGCAAGAACTAGAAATTGTAAGACAGCTTATGATTTGCGGTGCGCGAGTTACGATCACGTTAACGATAGATGAAAAAACGTTAGCACAGCCAGTAAATGAACTAGATTTATTTTATGAAACGACGTTAACGTATGAAAAAATAAAGCAAGTGGCGCGTGAAGAGAAGATAGAAATTGAAAAAACGATTCCACTTATGGAACAACCGCGTTTTCATTCGCAAGCATTAGCGCATTTAGAAACGCATTACGAAGCACGTCCAAATGAAAAGTTTCACGGAGAAGCAAGTGTAACGATTAGTACAGCAGCGAATTTACGAGCTGAAGTAGAAGGTGTTGCCCGTGAAATTCGTAGACTTGTGGCAGATGAAGACTATCGTTACCGAGATATTGCAGTCCTTCTTCGTAACGGAGAAAGTTATTACGATGTGATGCGAACGCTATTTACAGATTATAATATCCCGCATTTCATCGATGAAAAACGCCCGATGTCACATCATCCGCTAGTAGAATGCATTCGTTCTGCACTCGAGATTATTAGCGGAAATTGGCGTTATGATGCAGTGTTCCGCTGCGTGAAAACAGAGCTTTTATATCCATTAGACGTAAGAAAAGAAACGATGCGCGAAGAGATGGATGAGTTTGAAAACTACTGTTTAGCGTACGGTGTACAAGGGAAGAGATGGATTTCTGAGGATCCGTGGATGTATCGCCGCTATCGTTCTCTTGACGATACAGACGAGATGATTACAGACAGTGAACGTGAAATGGAAGAGAGAATAAATCGACTGCGCGACGTTGTAAGAACGCCTGTTATTCGTATGCAAAAAAGGCTGAAGCGAGCGGGAACAGTTATGCAAATGTGCGAAGCTGTTTATTTATTTTTAGAAGAGCTAGACGTTCCGAAAAAACTAGAAGCATTACGTATTCGTGCAGAAGAGAGCGGAGATTTCTTATTTGCGACAGATCATGAGCAAGTATGGGAAGAAGTAATGAGTCTTCTTGATACGTTCGTTGAGATGCTTGGCGAAGAGAAAATGTCACTTTCTATGTTCACAGACGTTATGTCGACAGGTCTTGAGGCGCTTCAATTTGCAAACATTCCGCCGTCATTAGACCAAGTGTTAATTGCTAATATTGATCGTTCTAGATTATCAAATGTGAAAGCAACATTTGTCATTGGCGTGAATGAAGGAGTTATTCCGGCAGCACCGATGGATGAAGGGATGCTTTCTGATGAGGAAAGAGATGTTCTTAGTGTTGCAGGTATCGAATTAGCACCAACGACGAGACAAACCTTATTAGAAGAACAGTTCGTTATGTACCAAATGGTAACGAGAGCAACTGAGAAATTATATATTTCATGCCCGCTTGCAGATGAGGAAGGGAAGACGTTACTTGCGTCTAGCTTTATTAAGAAAATAAAAAGAATGTTCCCTGATGTGAAAGATAAATTTATTACAAATGACGTAAATGATTTATCACGTTCGGAACAAATTTCATACGTAGCAACGCCAGAAGTAACGTTGTCATATGTTATGCAGCAACTTCAAACGTGGAAGCGATATGGATTTGAAGGGAATTTAGATTTTTGGTGGGATGTATATAATTTCTACGTAACTTCAGATGAATGGAAACAAAAAAGTAGCCGCGTATTATCAAGTTTATTCTACCGAAATCGTGCGCAAAAGCTAAGTACAGTTGTAAGTAGAGATTTATATGGAGATAAAATAAAAGGAAGCGTATCTCGTATGGAACTATTTAACCGTTGCGCATATGCTCATTTCGCGCAGCACGGTTTATCGTTAAGAGAGCGTGACATTTTCAAATTGGATGCGCCAGATATCGGGGAACTATTCCATGCAGCGCTGAAGAGAATTGCAGACAGGCTATTACGTGAAAACCGTACTTGGGCGGATTTATCAATAAAAGAGTGTGAGCATCTTTCGGCTGTAGTAATAGAAGAGATTGCACCGTTATTACAAAGACAAATTTTATTAAGTTCAAATCGTCATTTCTATTTAAAACAAAAACTACAACAAATCATTTTCCGTACATCAATCATTCTTCGTGAACATGCGAAGTCAAGCGGTTTCGTACCAGTTGATTTAGAAGTGCCATTCGGTATGGGCGGTACAGGGTCGCTTCCGCCGATGGAGTTCTCATTACCAAATGGTGTGAAGATGGAAGTAGTTGGCCGTATTGACCGTGTTGATAAGGCGGAAGATGAAAACGGAACATTCTTACGTATTATTGACTATAAATCCAGTGCAAAAGCGTTAGACTTAACGGAAGTGTATTACGGATTAGCACTTCAAATGTTAACGTATTTAGATGTTGTTACTTCAAATGCACATACGTGGATGAAAAAAGGCGGGACAGCATCACCAGCTGGTGTACTGTACTTCCATATTCATAACCCGATCGTTGAGGTGAAAGGTGACGCATCGGAAGCAGAAATTGAAAAGGAAATTTTAAAGAAATTCAAAATGAAAGGACTCGTACTAGGAGATGCTGATGTTGTTCGTTTAATGGATAACAAACTTTCAACAGGAAGCTCTGATATTATTTCTGCTGGTTTGAAAAAAGACGGTAGCTTTAGTGCGCGTTCGAGTATTGCAAGTGAACAAGAGTTTAACGTACTTCAAAAATATGTACACCATACGTTTGAAAATATCGGAAAAGACATTACAGAAGGCGTTATCGATATTGCTCCTTATAAGAAGGGGAATAAAGCGGCGTGTACGTTCTGTAACTTCAAATCTGTTTGTCAGTTCGATGAATCACTTGAAGATAACCAGTTCCGTACGCTAAAAGATATGAAAGATAGCGAAGCGATGGAGAAAATTAGAGAGGAGGTTGGCGGAGAATGATTGAAAATTGGCCTGAAAAACCAGAAGGTAGTCAGTGGACGGATGACCAGTGGAAAGCGGTTGTAGCGAACGGACGTGATATTTTAGTTGCGGCAGCAGCTGGATCAGGGAAAACAGCAGTATTAGTTGAACGTATTATTAAAAAGATTATAAATGAAGAAAACCCAGTCGATGTCGACCGCCTGCTCGTTGTAACATTTACGAATGCAGCGGCGCAAGAGATGAAAAACAGAATTGGGGAAGCGTTAGAAAAGGTATTAATTGATGAGCCAGGATCGCAGCACGTAAGAAAGCAGCTTAGCTTATTAAATAAAGCTTCTATTTCGACGATCCATTCCTTTTGTTTACAAGTAATTAGAGGATATTATTACATGCTTGATGTGGATCCTCGTTTCCGCATTGCGAATCAAACGGAAAATGAACTGTTAAAAGAAGAAGTATTAGATGACATATTAGAAGAAGAGTACGGAATTGAAGATAATAGTATTTTCTTTGAACTCGTTGATCGTTATACGAGTGACCGTAGTGATGATGACTTACAGCGTATGATTTTAGCGCTTCATACAGAATCAAGAGCGCATCCAAATCCGGAAAAATGGCTCGATAAATTAGTAGAAGCATACGACGTGGAAGGAAAGACAATTGAAGATTTAGTGTATGCTTCTTACTTATTAGAAGATGTGAAATTCCAGCTTGAAACAGCAGAGGCACATATTCGTAAAGCGACTGAACTCGCAATGCTTCCTGACGGTCCGGCGCCCCGCGTTGAAACCCTGCAAGCGGATGCAGTTTTACTTGGAACGTTGTCATCAGCTGCTCGTGAGTCATGGACAAGCGTTTATGAAGCGATGCAAAACATATCGTGGCAAACGTTAAAGCGTATTAAGAAAAGTGATTACAACGAGGATGTTGTAAAACAAGTAGACTCTCTTCGTAATAAAGCGAAAGATGAAGTGAAAAAATTACAAGAAGAGTTATTTAGCCGCAGACCTGAAAGTTTCTTACGAGATTTTCAAGACATGCATCCTGTATTAGAAAAACTCGTACAGCTTGTAAAAGTATTTACAGAGCGTTTCCAAGCGATGAAGCGTGATAAAGGAATGGTCGATTTCACAGATTTAGAGCATTTCTGCTTACAAATTTTAAGTGAACAAAGTGAAAGTGGTGAAATGAAGCCATCAGCAGTAGCACTTCAATATCGTAATAAATTTGCTGAAGTACTAGTTGATGAATATCAAGATACGAACTTTGTGCAGGAATCCATTATTAAATTCGTAACGAAAGATTCTGAGAGTGAAGGGAACTTGTTTATGGTAGGTGACGTGAAGCAGTCGATCTATCGTTTCCGACTAGCAGAACCAGGCCTGTTCCTAGGAAAGTATAAACGCTTCACACAAGAAGGATTAGGTGGCGGAATGAAGATAGACTTAGCGAAAAACTTCCGTAGCCGTCATGAAGTGTTAGCAGGTACGAACTTTATTTTTAAACAAATTATGGGTGAAGAAGTCGGAGAAATCGACTACGATGCAGACGCTGAATTGAAGCTAGGTGCTAGCTATCCAGAAGGTGAAGATGTAGCGGCTGAACTACTATGCATTCAGCAAACAGAAGAAGAAGTGCAAGACGGAGAAGAAGGTGCGGAAGTAGAAAAAGCACAACTTGAAGCTCGCCTTATGGCGCAGCGAATAAAGGCTATGGTTGATTCAGGATATACCGTCTATGATCGCAAAACGAATGAAATGCGACAAGTACAATACCGTGACTTCGTTATTTTACTTCGCTCTATGCCGTGGGCGCCGCAAATTATGGAAGAGTTAAAGCTGCAAGGAATTCCAGTATACGCTGATCTTGCGACTGGTTACTTTGAAGCGACAGAAGTAAATATTATGATGAACGTATTCCGCGTGATCGATAATCCGATGCAAGATATTCCGCTTGCCGCCGTACTTCGTTCACCAATCGTTGGGTTAAATGATGAGGAACTTGCGACGCTTCGTGCTCACGGGAAGAAAGGTTCGTTTTATGAAGTAATGAGCACATTCTTAAAAGGGGCACCACTTGAAGAAGAGCAAGAACTACATGATAAATTAGAGTGGTTCTATAACTTACTGCAAGGATGGCGTGAATTCGCGCGTCAACAGTCACTTTCTGATTTAATTTGGAAAGTGTACGGTGAGACAGGTTATTACGACTTTGTTGGCGGTTTACCAGCCGGAAAGCAAAGGCAAGCAAACCTGCGTGTACTTTATGACCGTGCAAGACAATATGAAGCAACATCGTTTAGAGGATTATTCCGCTTCTTACGCTTTATTGAGCGTATTTTAGAACGCGGTGATGATATGGGAACTGCGAGAGCTTTAGGTGAACAAGAAGATGTCGTTCGTATTATGACGATTCATAAAAGTAAAGGACTTGAGTTCCCAGTCGTATTTGTAGCGGGACTAGGTCGTCGTTTTAATACACAAGATTTAATGAAACGTTTCTTACTGCATAAAGACTTCGGTTTCGGTTCACAATTTATCGATCCTCGTAAACGAATTAAATATACGACATTATCGCAACTAGCAATTAAGCGTAAAATGAAAATGGAATTAATCGCGGAAGAAATGCGCGTGTTATACGTAGCGTTAACGCGTGCGAAAGAGAAGTTAATTTTAATTGGAACGGTTAAAGATGCCAATAAAGAAATGGAAAAATGGCTCGATGCAAGGGAGCATAGTGAATGGTTATTACCAGACCATATACGTGCCGGAGCGTCTTGTTATTTAGACTGGATTGCACCTTCATTATATAGACATCGTGATAGTGAAATGCTTCTTGAATTAGGACAAGGAAGCATTCCAGGTGAAATTTATGAATATGACACGAACTGGAAAGTGGAAGTTGTTGACGGCAAAACGTTACTTGCACCGGAACCGGTTCAAGAAGAGAAACAAGAATTGTTAGAAGCACTTCGTGAGAAAAAAGCTGTTCCGCTACAAAGTGAACGGAAAGAAGAAGTGTACGACAGATTAATGTGGAAGTACGGATATGAGGAAGCAACATCTCACCGTGCGAAACAGTCTGTTACAGAAATAAAGAGAAACTACCAATCAGAAGAAGGTAGCGATAATGCCTTTATTAAAAAACTACGTGCGCCAATTAAAACACGTCCTCGTTTTATGGAGAAAAAAGGATTGACGTACGCAGAGCGTGGGACAGCAGTCCATGCTGTTATGCAACATGTAGATTTGAAGAAACCAATTACGATTGAAGTTCTTCAAGAGCAAATTGCCGGAATGGTAAATAAGGAACTATTAACATTCGAACAAGCAGAAGAAATAGCAATTGAAAAAGTGATTTCATTCTTTGACAGTGACCTAGGTAAAAGGGTATTAGCGGCGAAAAGTGTTGAGCGTGAAGTACCATTTACGATGATGCTTGCAGCAGAAGAGGCGTATCAAGATTGGCAAGGTAAGAGTGATGAAACAATTCTTGTCCAAGGGGTTATCGACTGCATGATTGAAGAGGAAGATGGTATCACTTTAATCGACTTCAAAACGGATACGATTGAAGGGAAGTTCCCAGGCGGATTCGATCAAGCGAAACCGATTTTAGAAGATCGATATAAAGTACAGCTTTCGTTATATGCAAAGGCGCTTGAAAAAAGCTTGCAACATCCTGTGAAAGAGAAATGCTTATACTTCTTTGATGGCAATCATGTTGTCAAAGTTGAGGAATAGAGGGACTTGAAAATGGCAATGGAAAAAACGTTAAGAACTTGTGAACAGGGACATGAGTATTATAAAAGTAGCGATTGTCCAACTTGCCCAGATTGTGAGAAAGAAAAGAAACCTAAAACAGGATTTCTTTCACTTCTGTCATCACCAGCACGAAATGCTCTGCAACATCATGGAATTCACACTATAGAAGAACTCTCAAAATACAGTGAAAAAGAGATTTTAAAACTACATGGTATGGGTCCAGCATCTTTGCCAAAGCTTAGAAAGGCTTTGGAGGAGAGCGGATTATCATTTAAATAAAATGAAACAGTAAACAGTGGAGTTTTTTGATAATCTTGAATGAGATAAAAGAAAAAAGTAGGAGAATATCTCCTACTTTTTTTACGCTGTTCCGATCTGATCTTGATCGGCCACATCAGAATCAAACGTATTTGTTGCACTAACACCACTAAACGTATTCACGACAAATCCAACATTGGAAGCTCCAGATCCATTATACGCTTTCGTGTTTTCTTTCGGAGATACGTTATAAAAATCTCCTAAATTGAAAGATCCATTACTGTTTTGAACGACAAGGTTTCCAACAACAGAAGGCATACCATCCACCTACTTTTCTAAGCTTTTTAATTACTATATGAATTATTGTGCGGAAGGTTCATCCGTAATATATTGGCGGATTTGCATAATACGAGAGTTATTAAAAACATAATCAACATTTCCAATTTGAAAGCAACCAGAATTTAAAAGTGTTCGCAATTCAACATTGTTTACTTCAATAAAAGGGCATTCATTTACAATGTTTAATTTTACATCTGTCGTTCGTTTTGGGATTGTGATGTGTTCATCTGTAAAGATTTCAAATGCATCTAAGCGACCTTCGCCTTTTATATAACAAGGAATTTCCCTATGGACGGCAAGAGCTCTACTTTTTAATTCCATTTGATTGGCATCTCCAACTTGAAATACGGCACTAATACCTAAAGAAATAATAGAAACATTTTGGACAACAGACACATGATGTAACATAGTTTCTCAGTCTCCTTAACCTGGAGTAGGAGGGACATCTGTGACTAATGGTACAAATGGACCCTCTGTAACAGTTTCAAATGGTGTATCAAGAATAGAAGATAGTATGAGGAAATTTGCATCCCCAATTAAAAAGAGTGCGGACGACGATACGCCGTTCATTTTAATCTGGCCAACTTTTAATTCGCGATTTACAACGTTAAGATTCATACATACTTACTCCTTTCGGAAATTGCCCGGTATGTGTTGAATAAAAGAGAGGAAAGCTTTGTCGATATCATGTTTCATCGCTTGAATAATGATATCTCGTAAATAATCTGGATCTGTTGAAATTCCTTCATAGGATTGCGTTTGTGATAAATAATAAGGAAGTCTATGCTCCATCTGTTTTTTTATGTCATCAACCATCATTTGTCGATACATTTCATCAAGCGGCGTTCTCTCTTCTTGTTCAAAATGGAGAATTCGATTATATGCTTCTTCATCTAAGTAACGATGCATTTCTTGAAGGATGCCTTGGTAAAAATCTGGGTTTGTATCTGTTTCAGGATTTACTTTTAATGTTTCTGTATCCACTTGGAAATCTTCAATTTGCTGTCCTTTTGCTGAAAACGGATTTAAACCGATATTTAAAGTACCATTTAAATTTTCTACTTTTAATTGATCGAATTTGTATTCCACTTTTCCTACAGAAGAGGAGGGGCGATTTTTTAATTCGTTAAGCTCTTCTTGGAGTTGGCGAACTTGATCTTCTAGGTTAAGGATGGTTGCTTGTTGTGCTTGAAGAGCTTGTTGAAGTTGGTGTAAGTAAGTATATATATCTTGATTCATTTTGTGAAACCTCCTTTTCAGTAGGGAGGGTAAAAATATTCCTGCTATATATTTATGACAAGGATGTCTTAAGAAGAACTAGTTGATGGTTTGATAGAAATAATTTGTCCTTTCGCCTGCAATGGGCGAAGGGGCTCTGTAAATCCACCGCTATTTGAGAATTTAGATAGAGCTTTAATACTTCCTGCAGTACCAATTTGGAATACAGAAGAGGTTGTAATGCTATCAATTCTAATGCTATTAATGATGATGCTTTGGTTTACATAAAAATTCAATGCAATCGCCTCCTCTAAGTTGAACCAATTATCGCTTGATCAATTACATCTGAATCATTGACAGTCGTTGCGCTTTGATAATTGTAGACAGAAACGTTATCTCCAACATTAAAAGAGCCGGCCCCAGCAAAAGCGCGTGAATAACTAATAGGCCTAATCGCAAATACATCTCCAATATGAAAAATACCACTTGATCCAATATTGACGATACGAATATGTCCGACCATAGCTGGCATACAAAACACCTTTCGTTTTTAAAATTTTCTTTTCTACTATTGTATGGGCGTTTTCAATAAAATGTGTTTTTTTTTATAAAAGAAACACACACGTTATTGCGTGTGTGTATTGAGTGTTTGATTAGGGTGAAAATCCGTATGTACATGCCAAATTACATTTAAGAGCCTGTCCAGTTCTTGGCTACAATCCACTGTTTTTTGAGAAGTCATTCCGTAGCGTTCAGCAAAATAAATCATTTTTTCACGTTTTTTTTCAATCGCTTGCTCAAACATTGAAATCGGCTCCATCTCTAAATGAAATTTTTAGTATATATGTAGTACATATTATACAAAAAACCAATAAAAAAGAAACACCTTCGCTAAAAAAAGTAAAATTTCTACATTTTATGCCAAATATAAAGGGGTAACGAATAGAATATGAGAAGAATATTGTAAAAATTAGCGTGCATGAGAAGGTTTTTTTCTGACGGATGCGAATACAATTAAAGGTCATGAGTTTTAGGATGGAGAGTGGAAATATTGCGTTTGGTAACGGCGAAAAAAGATGAAAAGGTATTTGTAGGTATTGTGGATGAAGAGGAAGAAAAGGTATTGCATGTAAGAGAAGCGCAAAGACAAAAAGGGGAAAAGGTTACGATTCCGATTACAATGTTAGAGTGTATTGAAAGAGGAACCGAATGCTTTGAAAAAATATGTGATATTGTAAATTGGGCGAAGGAAAATGAAGGGGCGGCGTATTATCCGTTAACTGAGGTGAAAATATTAGCACCAATTCCAAGGCCAAGGAAGAATATTCTTTGCGTTGGAAAGAACTATCGTGAGCATGCGATAGAAATGGGTGGAGTAGAGTCAATTCCAGAAAATATAATGATCTTTACGAAAGCGCCAACGACAGTTATTGGAATGAATGAAAAAATTAATAGTCACCCCCACGCAACGAATGAACTAGACTATGAAGGAGAACTAGCTATCATCATTGGTAAGCGAGGGAAACAAATAAAAAAAGAAAAAGCGCTTGAGCATGTTTTTGGTTACACCATTATAAATGATATAACTGCACGCGACATTCAAAGGAAACATAAACAATTTTTTCTTGGAAAAAGTTTCGATACATTTTGTCCGATGGGACCGTATCTAATTCATAAATCAATGGTTGAAACGCCAAATGCGTTACACATTGAAACAATAGTAAATGGGGAAGTAAGACAAACTTCAAATACAAATAAAATGATTTTTTCAATAGAAGAAATCATTTCAACGATAAGTAAAGGAATGACGTTAGAGCCAGGCGATATTATCGCAACAGGAACGCCAGCTGGTGTCGGAAAAGGTTTCACACCACCGAAGTTTTTGCATGCGGGTGATGAAGTGGTCATTACAGTAGCAGGAATTGGTACTTTGCGAAATGTAGTGAAATGAAGAAAAGGGCTATCTTATTAATAGATAGCTCTTTTTTATGGCCATGGGTTATTGAAAAAATCTAAAATAGCAAAAATATATAATCCGATGAGTATTAACGTACAAATCCCGATTAGCATAACGGCAAGAGAACTTCTTTCGCGGCCAAAACCGATAGCTGTAAGGAAAACAGCAGCCCAAAATGAGATTTTAAGTAGCATGAATGTATGAGGTGTTGAGTAGTACCTGAGTAACGTTATAGATAATAGGAATCCGATGAATGTAATGGAAATGAGAATAGTAGCTAAATAGTTAATATGTTTGCCGTATTTCAAAAGCATACAATTACCCCTTGTAAAATAAACTGAATATTCAATCTAACTTTACAGTAAACTACTAAAAAAAGAAAGAGGTTGCCCTAACATGTAGGACAACCTCTCTATTATTACGATAATACAGCTTTAATTTTTTGGAACGCCCACTCCAAATCTTCTTCAGAGATTACTAGAGGTGGTGCGATACGAATTACATTTTCGTGTGTTTCTTTACATAATAGCCCAGCTGCTTTTAATTGTTCACAGTAAGGACGAGCTGGCTCGTTTAATTCGATACCAATGAATAAGCCTTTACCACGAATGTCAGTAATCATTGGGTTATCAATTTCTTTTAATTGCCCAACTAATTTTTCACCTAATTGAAGAGAACGCTCTGTTAATTTTTCTTCTTCTAACACTTCAAGTGCTGCGATAGAAACAGCACATGCAAGTGGATTACCACCAAATGTAGAACCGTGAGAACCTGGCTCGAATACGCCTAAAATGTCGCGGTTTGCTGCTACACAAGAGATTGGGAATACGCCGCCACCAAGTGCTTTACCAAGTATGTACATGTCAGGAGTTACACCGTCCCAGTCACAAGCAAATACTTTACCAGTACGGCCTAAGCCAGTTTGGATTTCATCTGCTACGAATAAAACGTTTTCTTTTTTACATACTTCAAGAGCTTCTTTTAAGAAACCAGCTGGTGGGATGTTAATTCCTGCCTCACCTTGGATAGGCTCTAAAATGAATGCAGCTGTGTTTGGTGTAATAGCAGCTTTTAACGCTTCTAAATCACCGTAAGGAATTACAACGATGCCAGGAAGCATTGGACCGAATCCACGCTTGTACTCTTCGTTTGAAGACATAGAAACAGCACCCATTGTACGTCCGTGGAAGTTATCTTCACAAACGATAATTTCAGCACGATTTGCTTCTACTTTCTTCACATCATAAGCCCAGCGGCGAGCTGTTTTAATTGCAGTTTCAACAGCTTCTGCACCTGTATTCATTGGAAGTACCATTTCTTTATTAGTTAGTTTCGCAACTTTTTCGTACCAAGGACCTAATTGATCGCTATGGAAAGCACGAGAAGTTAACGTAACACGATTAGCTTGGTCAATTAAAGCGTTAATAATTTTTGGGTGACGATGACCTTGGTTTACTGCAGAATATGCACTTAATAAGTCCATATAGCGATTTCCTTCAGGATCTTCTACCCAAACGCCTTCTGCTTTAGAAATAACGATCGGAAGTGGGTGATAGTTATTTGCTCCGTATGTGTCTGTAAGTTCGATAATATCCTTAGTTTGAATCATGATTGTTCCCCCTTTTGTTATTACAAGAAGTTTGTAAATACTCTAAATATTATATCATTTAAATGTAAAAAAGCGAAACATTTCCTGAAAATAAATGAACATGTTATCATATAGAGTGAAAAAGTGTGAAAAGAGGAGGTAGGGGATACGATGGTACATATGCATATTACAGCATGGGCGTTAGGTTTAATTTTATTCTTCGTTGCGTATTCACTTTATTCAGCAGGAAGAAAAGGTAAAGGTGTACATATGGGGCTTCGTCTTATGTACATTATCATTATTGTGACAGGTTTCATGTTGTACATGGGTATTATGAAGACTGCAACAAGTAACATGCACATGTGGTATGGTTTAAAAATGGTAGCTGGTATTTTAGTTATCGGTGGAATGGAAATGGTTCTTGTAAAAATGAGCAAGAACAAAGCAACAGGGGCAGTTTGGGGACTATTTATTGTTGCATTAGTAGCAGTATTTTACCTTGGACTGAAATTACCGATTGGCTGGCAAATATTCTAATAAAAAATAAAACCACCTTATAATCTCAAAGACTTGGGAGATAAGGTGGTTTTTTTTACTTTATGTTGCATCGATATGCAACTCTTCTCCGTTTACTTTCGTAAAACGAAACATGTTTTTATTTGACGTAGCGTGACGAACGAAATGGTGCTGCAATGTACAAATCATCTCTTCGTTATCAAATAAAAGAATATTTACTCCTTCGCATGCTTCCTCTTTCGGTAGGAAAGATAAATAATTATGACAATACATGCAATCATATAAAGAGTAATGAAGGGATTGCAATGATTCGGTTAATAATGTAAAGACAGAGTCAGGTAATTCCTCAAGCCATTCCGTATAGCTAAGAAGTAATTTTTTTCGAATTCGTATCATTTCTCCGTTTTGCAAATGGTGCTGTTCGTTGGCGATTTGTAGTACATCTTGTTCATAGAAACGAGCTGGTAGCCAGTTGTTGTTATATAAAATCTCAAAGCCATCTTCGACAATATCTTCTAATAAAAAAGCTTCATCATTTTCATCATCAAAGAATACCCATTCATTGTTTATATATTCTACATTACCGACTGTATGAGCGCGTGGCTGGTTATATAAAATATGGTTACGTTGTATCATATATGATTTCTCCTTTATAAAAAGTAGTTATTTCTGTTATAGACAGTTCGGGCATTCTTTATAACTAGACACACCTAGACATAGGTGGGCATACAATAACACACGTTTTACTGAGTGAAAATGCTATTCCGTATGTGGATAGTACGTTATCGTCAAGTTTTTCATTTTTTTGATCCGCACCTCTAAGGTGTGGATTACTGCTCGTTTAGGAAAAGAAATAAGATGGAAGGATGATTCGTATGTGCGGGATTACAGGATGGGTGGATTATAAACGCTCATTAGAAGGAGAACGGGACGTCGTTACGAAGATGGCTGAGACGTTAGCGAAGCGTGGCCCGGATGATAATAAAGTTTGGATTAAAGGCAATGTCGCATTTGGGCATAAACGGTTAATCGTTGTTGATCCTGAGGGTGGTAAACAACCGATGACTTGTTTAAAAGATGAAACGAATTATGCAATTTGCTATAACGGTGAATTGTATAATACAGAAGATATTCGAAAGGAATTATTAAGAAGAGGATATACGTTCAAAGGTCATTCTGATACAGAGGTGCTATTAGCGTCGTATATTGAATGGAAAGAAGAATGTGTCGATCATTTAAACGGTATATATGCGTTTGCTGTATGGGATGAACAGAAGGAACAAGTATTTATTGCACGAGATCGACTAGGTGTAAAACCGCTATTTTATAAATATGATAGTGGGCGATTACTATTTGGTTCAGAGTTAAAAGCGATATTAGCGCATCCAGATGTGAAGGCAGAAGTAACGTTAGAAGGGTTATCCGAAATATTCGGTCTTGGACCGTCTAGAACACCTGGTCATGGCATTTATGCTGGTATAAAAGAATTACGTCCAGGGCATGCGATGACATTTTCAAAGAACGGTTTATGTATATGGAGATATTGGAATGTAGAAAGCAAAAAACATGAAGACTCCTTTGAAGAAACAGTAGAGAAAACACGCTTTTTATTACAAGATGCGATTACAAGGCAGCTCGTTTCTGATGTACCACTATGTACTTTTCTATCAGGCGGTGTAGATTCGAGTGCGATTACAGCAATTGCTGCGAAAGAATACGCAAGGTCAGGAAAAGGGCAATTACACACATACTCTGTTGATTATGAAGATAATGACAAATACTTTAAAGCGAATGCGTTTCAGCCGAATTCAGATGCGCCATTTATTCATTTGATGACTGAGACGTTTCAAACAAACCATCATCGCTGCGTCATTTCAAATGAACAATTAGCACAGTATTTAACAGAAGCGGTACTCGTTCGTGATTTGCCTGGTATGGCAGATATCGATTCCTCATTATTATGGTTTTGCCGCGAAATTAAACAAGATTTTGTCGTCGGTTTATCTGGGGAATGTGCAGACGAAATATTTGGTGGTTATCCGTGGTTTTATAGAGAAGATGATTTACAATCGAGTGCATTTCCGTGGATGCGCTCTACAGAAGCGCGTGAACAACTGCTAAAGAAAGAATGGAGAAATAAATTAAACTTACAACAATATGTACAGCAGCGTTATGAAGAATCTATTCAAGAAGTTCCTGTTTTAGAGGGAGAAAGCCCAATTGAAGCAAAGAGACGACAACTATTTTACTTGAACATGGTATGGTTTATGACAACATTATTAGACAGAAAAGACCGTATGAGTATGGGGGCAAGCTTAGAAGTACGTGTTCCATTTGCGGATCACCGACTTGTCGAATATGCGTGGAATATTCCTTGGGAAATGAAAATGTATAAAAACCGCGAAAAAGGTCTATTGCGTAAAGCGTTAGAAGGATTACTTCCAAATGACATCTTATATAGAAAGAAGAGCCCGTATCCGAAAACCCATAATCCGCATTATACAAAAGCGGTAACAGTATGGCTACAAGATTTATTAACAGATAAAGGCTCAATTTTGCACGAACTATTTGATAAAGAACAGCTGAGTGGATTAATTGAGTCAGGTGGCAGTGCATTTCAATCCCCTTGGTTCGGTCAATTAATGACTGGTCCGCAGCTTTTAGCTCATTTAGCGCAAATTCATGTTTGGTTTAAAGAGTATGGGGTAAATATTAAAGAATAGAAGAAAAGCGACTTGCATAAAAGTAAGTCGCTTTTCTATTAAATAAATTGTCATATAAAATTCAAAACCATATTAGAAATAATACTTATTTAGAATAATTATTTTGACGTACTTATTATTAGTTGTTATAATTGGAAACAAATGTTCTTGAAAAAGACTCTCATTTATAAAATTGAGGTGTTATATAGATGACGAAGAAAAAAATAGGTTTACTCGTAATGGCGTATGGAACGCCAGAATCATTAGATGATGTAGAAGCGTACTATACACATATTCGCCACGGGCATAAACCTTCAGAAGAAGCACTCCAAGACTTAATCAGACGCTATAAAGTGATTGGCGGAATTTCACCACTTGCAAAAATTACGAAAGAGCAAACGCATAAATTAACAGATTCTATGAATAATATATTTACAGAGTATGAATTTACTTGTTACTTAGGCTTAAAACATATTGCTCCATTTATAGAAGATGCAGTAGAAGAGATGAAACGCGATGGAATTGAGCAAGCGATTAGTATCGTATTAGCACCGCACTATTCTACATTTAGCATTAAAGCGTATAATGATCGTGCTATTCGTCTTTCAAAAGAAATCGGTGGTCCTGTTATTGAAGCGATTGAACAATGGTACGATGAACCGAAGTTTATTTCGTATTGGGCAGAGCAACTAAAAGAAACATTTACAAAGATTGAAGATAAAGAGAAAGCAGTCGTAATTTTTTCAGCACATAGTTTGCCAGAGAAAATTATTGCAGCAGGGGACCCTTATGTGGAGCAATTGCAGCATACGGCAGATTTAATTGCGAAGGCTGCCGATATTCGAAACTATACAACGGGTTGGCAAAGTGCTGGAAATACGCCTGACCCATGGATTGGCCCGGATGTGCAGGATTTAACGAGAGATTTATTTGAAAAGCATGGTTATGAATCTTTCGTATACTGTCCGGTTGGGTTTGTAGCAGAGCATTTAGAAGTTTTATATGACAATGATTACGAATGTAAAGTTGTAACTGATGAATTAAACGTGGCATATTTTAGACCAAATATGCCAAATTCACAATCTGTATTTATCGATTGCTTAGCTGAAATTGTTTCCAAAAAAATGAAGGAAGTAGTTGACAAGAATTTAGTTTTGAATAATAATTAGTTTATAATAATTTTAAATAAATAATAATTACCATGAAAGAAAGAGGAGGATCCCACTAGATGAATCCAAATAATCGCTTAACAACAAACCAAGGTGCTCCAGTTGGAGACAACCAAAATTCTCGTACAGCTGGTCGCCGTGGACCGGTATTATTAGAAGACTATCATTTAGTAGAAAAACTTGCGCACTTTGATCGTGAACGTATTCCAGAGCGTGTTGTGCATGCACGTGGTGCAGGTGCTCACGGTGTGTTCGTAACGAAAAACAGCATGAAGCAATATACGAAAGCAGCATTTTTACAAAATGAAGGAACTGAAACGCCTGTATTTGTTCGTTTCTCAACGGTTATTCATGGTCAAGGTTCTCCGGAAACGGCTCGTGATCCACGTGGGTTCGCTGTTAAATTTTATACAGAAGAAGGAAATTACGATATCGTAGGTAACCACTTACCAGTCTTCTTCATTCGTGATGCAATTAAATTCCCTGATATGGTGCATTCTTTAAAACCAGCACCTGATACAAATGTTCAAACACCAGATCGTTACTGGGATTTCATGACGTTAAGTCCGGAATCTACACATATGATGACGTGGGTATTTTCTGATTACGGTACACCAGCAAGCTATCGTGAAATGGAAGGTTTCGGTGTCCATTCATTTAAATGGATTAATGCAGAAGGTAAAATCGTCTACATTAAATATCACTGGAAACCACAGCAAAGTGTACGTAACTTAAGTGCAAAAGAGGTGCAAGAAGTACAAGGAAAAGACTTCAACCATGCAACTCGTGACTTGTTCGATGCAATCGAAAAAGGAAATTATCCGAAGTGGGATTTACACGTGCAAGTGATGCAACTAGATGAAACGGATTCTTTAGACTTTGATCCACTAGACCCAACGAAAGTATGGCCAGAAGATCGCTTCCCGTTAATTGAAGTAGGGACGATGACGTTAAATCGTAACCCGAAAAACTTCTTCGCTGAAGTAGAACAAGTGGCGTTCTCTCCAAGTGCAACTGTAAATGGTATTGAACCATCTGAAGATAAATTATTACAAGGTCGTTTATTCTCTTATCCAGATACACAGCGTTACCGTCTTGGTGCGAACTACTTACAAATTCCTGTAAACTGCCCGTACGCAGCTGTTCATAATCAACAACGTGATGGTGCGATGCAAATCAATCAAAACCCATCTACAATTAACTACGAACCGAGCCGTCATACTGAAAATCCAGTTGAAGACCCAACTTACCGCGATTCAACTATGAAAGTAGAAGGCTATGTATCTCGTGAAAAAATTGACAAACCAAATGATTTCAAACAAGCAGGTGAGCGTTACCGTTCATTCTCTAAAGAAGAGCAAGACAATTTAATTGCAAACTTAACAAATGACTTAAAAGACGTAAATGAGCGCACGAAATTACTAGCTATTTGTAACTTCTTCCGTGCAGATCATGATTACGGTATGCGTTTAGCGCAAGCGTTAAATGTTGATATTACGCAATATGTGGGAAATGCTCCGAAATAAATAGAAAAAGACGACCGGGTTTCGGTCGTCTTTTTATGTGTAAAATAAGCTTTACACGGGGTGTTTTTCATTTTCGTCATGTCGGAATTTGTTGGTAAATCGATATTCTGTGTCGAAACGTCGATATAATGAAAGAATCGCTGATATATTTAAAAAATCGTCGATATATCCGAATAATCATTGATATATTCATGAATATACCAACTAGGGTATACCACCGACAGTATAATAAAAAGAGATGCAATCTACTACTAATAGATTGCATCTCTTTTTTTAGTTCACTCGCTCTGTATACTCATAAGCTTTCTCTCCGTGCATCGAAATATCAAGTCCCATATGTTCTTCGTGTTCATCTACCCGAACAGGGAGGAAGAAGTTAATCGCTTTAATAATGGCGTACGTCATTATGATCGTGAATGCATATGTTGCGCCGATTGCTACCAGTTGTTTAAATAGTAAAGCAGCGTTTCCGTAAAATAATCCGTTAGCGCCATCAGCATTTACAGTAGTAGTTGCAAAGAGTCCTGTTGCAATACCGCCCCAAGTTCCTCCGATGCCGTGACATCCGAATGCATCAAGTGTATCGTCGTACCCAAATTTCGTTTTTAAGAAGAAGACAGCACCGAAACATAATACGCCGCCAATTGCTCCGATAAGAAGGGCGGAGAAAGGTGTAACGAACCCGCAAGCTGGTGTAATAGCGACTAGACCGGAAACTACACCACAAGCAGCTCCCATCGCAGTCGGTTTTGATTGGAAGAACCATTCTGAAAGCATCCAAGTTAATGCAGAGGCAGCAGCGGCTATATTTGTATTAATAAATGCAGTTAAAGCTACGTCGTTTAAAGATAATGCACTTCCGACGTTAAAACCGAACCAGCCGAACCATAGTAAGCCTGCGCCTAACATTGTGAATGGTAAATGGTGAGGAGAAGTACCGTTTATGTTTTTTCGTTTTCCAAGGAAAATAGCTAATACAAGGCCGGCGACCCCAGATGTAATATGAACGACATTACCGCCAGCGAAGTCTAACGCGCCGAGTTCTCTTAGCCATCCGCCAACGCCCCATACCCAATGAGCGACAGGATTGTAAACGATTGTTGTCCATAGAAGGATGAAAATAAGGAAAGCAGAAAATCGCATTCTTTCGGCGAATGCACCTGAAATTAAAGCGGGAGTTAAAATGGCGAACATGAGTTGGAACATCATAAATAAATTGTGAGGAATAGTAGATGAGTAGTCTGGATTTGGTGCGTAGGTAACTCCGTTTAAACCGAACCAATCGAGTGTACCGATAAGTCCGTGCCAATCTGGTCCGAATGATAAAGAATAGCCGATCACAATCCACTGAATCGAAACGATAGCCATTGCACTATAACTATGCATTGTCGTACTGAGTACGTTTTTACTGCGAACCATGCCCCCATAAAAAAGTGCCAATCCTGGTGTCATTAACATGACCATTACTGTCGTTACAAACATAAAAACCGTATCTCCTGTATTCATTCTCTCTCCTCCTATGATGTTAGAAAAAATAACATCGATTTGTTATGTTTCATATCATATTCGAAATGAAATGAAAAATCAACTAAAAATTCAGAAAACTTTATACTTCATGTTAGAAAATCTAACATGAAGTATTTTGAGGGAATGAAATCAACGTATGTGATTCGCTCTGAAAATTGGTATAATATTCTTACAATTAAAAAACATGGGGGATGCGTGTGAGGAAAATACGGACTAGGAAACTATTTATTTGTTTTTGTTTAGCTGTCGTTTTGTTTGTGCCAATACATACGTTTGCAGATGAAAAAAGAGAGTGGCGAGACGAAGTCGTATATTCCATTATGATTGATCGCTTCAATAATGGAGAACCGAAAAATGACAAACAGTTAGAAGTTGGCAATTTAGAAGGATATCAGGGTGGAGATATAAGAGGGATTATAAAAAGACTGGATTACATAAAAGAAATGGGTTTTACGACTGTTATGCCTTCACCGTTTTTTGAAAGTGGAAAGTACGATGGGTTAGATGTGCAAAATTTTCAAAAGGTAAATGAACATTTCGGAACAGAAAATGATGTGAAAGAACTTGTACAAGAAGCGCATGCAAAAGGGATGAAAGTTATATTCCAATTTCCGCTTGGAGAAAACGAACAACAAGTTATCGACGCGATGAAATGGTGGATCAAAGAAGTCGATTTAGATGGAAGTTATGTGATACATAGTGAAAAAAAGTCGCGTTCTTTCTGGGATGACGTGCAAAAAGATATGCAATTGATAAAGAAAGATTTTCGTATTATGACAAAGGAAGATAGTGGATATAACGAAAAAATAGTAGAATCGTTTTCTAAAGTGGATGTATCGGTGAAACCTTTATATGATGTGAGTAAAAAAGAAGGGGAATCCGTTACATTTTTAGATAATCAAGATACAAAAAGGTTTGCCCGTATTGCAAAAGAGAATATGAATTATCCACCATCTCGTTTGAAACTAGCCCTTACCTATTTATTAACATCACCAGGTATTCCGAATTTTTATTACGGGACTGAAATTGCATTAGATGGAGGGGATACCCCGGATAATAGACGATTAATGGATTTCAAATCAGATGAAAAATTTGTGCAGCACATAACGAAACTCGGTGAGCTTAGACAAGCGAGACCATCTTTACGCCATGGAACGTTTGAGCTTTTATACGATAAAGATGGAATGAGTGTACTGAAACGAAAGTATAAAGATGAAGTAACATTAGTAGCGATTAATAATACGAAAGAAACACAAAAAGTTGCTTTACCTGTAAGTGCAATTGGCGAAAAACAAGAGTTACGAGGATTGTTAGAAGATGAAATTATAAGAGAAGAAAACGGGAATTTTTATCTCGTTTTAAAGCGTGAAGAATCAAATGTATATAAAGTTAACGGGGAAACAGGTGTGAATTGGCTATTTATCTCTTTAATCGTCGGTGTGAACGTATTGTTTATTGCGTTTTTAATTGTTGTTAAAAAGAGACGGAAATGAGTAATGGATGTGTGTTCTTAATAAGTACGAAAACTCTTCTGCTGAGAGGGGACAGGCTAAGGAGGGATACTTTCTCCCTAGCCTGTTTTTCTGTGAAGTAAGACTCTTGCCTCAAAATGTAGCTGAGCAAAGAAGTGAAAAGACCGATAGAAGAAACAATAATTGCAACTATATTGATTTTACATTACATTAAAGGATGAAAAAATATTCTGATACTCATTGAGGGCTATATTTGGGGAGGAAAAATGGAATTTTACGATTTGGGTATTACCATTAAAGAACTTAGAATGAAAAAGAATATATCACAATCCGAATTGTGTCATGGAATATGTTCGCAAAGTCAAATTAGCAAAATAGAAAAAGGTATGATTTATCCATCTAGCATATTGTTATATCAGTTATCTGAAAGACTTGGTATTGATCCAAATAATATTTTCGCACTAACGCAAAATAAAAAACTAAAATATGTAGAAAATGTAAAATATGTAATGAGAGATTGTACAAAGCAAAAACAATATAATGAACTTTACGAAATAGTGAAACAAGAGAAAAACGAAAATAATTTCCAGTTAAAAGAAGATAAACAATTTCTAATATGGCATGAAGCCATTGCTATATTTCATGTAAATAAATCAATAAAAACTGCTTTAAATCTTTTAAATAGTGCACTAAAACTAACTGTAACGAATGTTGATTTTTTATCAGAAAGAGAAATAGATATTATGCAGTCGATGGCTATATTTCATTGGGCAAATAAAGAGTATGAAAAGAGTATTACTATATTAAGAAGGTGTTTAGCTAATTTTAATAAGTTAGATTTTCCTAGAGATAAAGAGATTAAATTAAAAATCATTTTTAATTTAGCGAAAATTTTAGGTCTTGCAAATCAACATGAAGAGGCAATAAAATACAATGATATGGGGATTAAATTAGCTATTAATCTAAATACTTTATATTTATTAGGTGAATTATATTATGGAAAAGCTTGGAACTTGCTAAAGCTAGAACAATATAATGAAGAAGATGTGGCTGACAACATGAAAAAAGCATTATTTATCTTTGAACTAACAGAAAAAGAAAATCTAATAAAAATGGTTAAAGAAAAATATTTTGAAAAACAAAATAAAAAATGATTCATAATTTCTGATGAATATCTTATTAATTTCTATAAAAAAAGGCACCTTACGGTGTCTTTTTATAACTTATATCATCAATTATTACATTTTATAGGTTTCTTATACCAAGCTTTGTTGATGTATTTACACTTCGCAGGTGTTGAAGTTTTAGGTGTATCCTCGGGTGTAGTTATATTATTAGAACACCCTGCAATATATAGACAGAATGTAGTTAATAAAAAACATAGTATTAATTTCTTCAAATAACCACTTCTAACTCTTGTTTAATTAACATTTTTTCATAAAATAAATTCCTTACTAATTTTACATTACATGAAAGGGTGGAAAATATTCTTATACTCATAATTTGTTACATTTGAGTGGGGAGGGAGGTTTTTGCGCCGATTATTAAAAGGACCTTCTTCATTTATGCATAATAATTAAATACTCATTCTCTACCGCTAAAAAGAAAAACATCTCTACACAGAGGATGTTTTTCTTTTTAGCGGTAGTTAATAAATTGTACGTCAATCGGTAAGTCAGCACTGCGAACTGCTGCGATAACTGCTTGTAAGTCATCACGGCTTTTCGCTGTAACACGTACTTGGTCATCTTGTACTTGTGTTTTTACTTTTAATTTCATTTCTTTAATGATGTTGTTAATTTTTTTCGCGTTATCTTTATCGATACCTTGTTGAAGTGTTGCGCGTTGGCGAACAGTGTTACCAGTCGCAGCTTCAACTTTTCCGTAATCCAAGTTTTTAATTGGAACGTTACGTTTTACAAGTTTAGAAATTAGAACGTCTTTTACTTGGTCTAATTTGAACTCATCGTCAGAAGTTAAAACTAGTACTTCTTTTTCTAATTTAATATCACTTTTACTTCCTTTAAAGTCATATCGGTTTTGGATTTCCTTTAATGCGATGTTAATTGCGTTTGTTACTTCAGGTAATTCTACTTTCGAAACGATGTCAAAAGAACTATCTTTTGCCATAGTTAGCACCTCCAAATAAATTTCTATCTTTTCATGCACCTAAATAGGCTATGTAATATACATATTAAAGTATAGCGGAAAATACATCGATTAGATAGAGTGTTGCAACTTAAGTGTTTTGACGGATCATCTGTAGGGTAATATAGTCCTATAGATAAAGTCTTTATTTAATTATAGTGAATTTTGGGCAGTTGGACAAATAAAGGAAAAATCGTGTTATAATTAACTTTTGTTTGGAATGATAAAAAATATAAAAAAGTTAATTATATATATAGAAGGGAATTAAAAAATATGTATTTACAATTAGGATCGATTGAACAGGTAACTGTTTTACGCGAAACGGAAATCGGCTATATGGTTGGGAATGAAGAAGAAGAAATCTTCTTACATAAAAACGAATTAGTTGGAGAAATTGCAGAAGGCGATACGATTGATGTATTCTTATACCTTGATCACCAAAATCGTATTTCAGCAACAATGAAGGAGCCGCTTATTACAACTTTTGATTGGAACTGGGTAAAGGTTGTAGAAGTTATTCCTAGTTTAGGTGTGTTTGTTAATATTGGTGTATCAAAAGATATACTAATCCCAGCTGATGAGTTCCCGATTTATATGCCAGTATGGCCAGAGGTTGGAGACGAATTATATTGTACGTTAAAATTAACGAATCGTGATCGCCTTATCGCTCTTCCGGCAAGAGACAGTGATATGCAAGAAATTATCGTAGATGCGACGCCATCTATGCGTAATAAAAACGTCAATGGACGTGTGTATCGTTCACTTCAAGTTGGTTCATTCATACTAACTGATGAGC
Organism: Bacillus sp. BB081; assembly: GCF_008368895.1. NCBI lineage: Bacteria > Bacillati > Bacillota > Bacilli > Caryophanales > Bacillaceae > Bacillus > Bacillus sp. BB081. Next base: position 23,374 of record NZ_QOZX01000047.1, on the reverse strand, counting down.
ATTTCCGTGCTTTCTTACACCATACTGAAAGAAAAGAACAAGTCCGCATCGGTGAACGTGTAACAGGTCGTATTATTGACGTGAAAGATGACGGTACAATTAATATTTCACTTCTTCCTCGTAAAGAAGAAGGAATGGAAGATGATGCTGCAGTACTTTATGCATATATGGAAGAACGAGGCGGAGCGATGCCGTTTTGGGATAAGAGCAACCCAGAAGACATTAAAGAACGTTTCAATATGAGTAAGGCTGCATTTAAGCGTGCACTTGGTAAGTTGATGAAAGAAGAGAAGGTTTACCAAGAAGAAGGTTGGACGTATTTTAAAAAGTAAATTAAATAAAAAGCACCGCCTTATTTTGCTGTAAAAATAAGGCGGTGCTTTTTTAATTCCCTTGCTCATGCGCAAGAGTAAACGTATTTTCCAAGTCACTATCATTTATTTTAATATTTGCTTTTTTTAATTCCTTTTGTATTAACTTGTGACTGAATGTAGGATCGGCAATACGTTCTGCTTCTAAGTTTTTACGAATAGAGTCTTTCACTTCATCATAAGGCTTTAAATCTTTTTTATCAGTTAATTTAATAATGTGATAGCCGTTTGGTGATTTAACGGGATTGCTAATTTGTCCGACTTTTAGTTTGTAGGCAGCTGTTTCAAATTCAGGCGCCATTCTGCCGGAATTGAAGTATCCAAGGTCTCCACCTTTATCTTTTGATAGTAGATCTTGTGATTCTTGTTTTGCTAATTCTTCAAATGAAGCGCCAGCATCTAATTTTTTCTTTATTTCTTTCGCTTCATTTTCGTCACTTACTAAAATATGACTCGCTTTAATTTCTGGTTTATAGTGGTCTTTCACGTCTTTTTCTGTAACACTTTTCTTAATTGCTTCATTCATAGCAAGTTTGAACTTAATTTGATTTTTGAAATCAGCTTCATCTTTTAAACGATTGTTTTCTAGTACAGCTGTGAATTGATCGCCGTATTGCTTTTTCGCTTTTTGTACTTCTTTATCTACATCATCGTCAGATACTTTATATTTTTTCGTGATAACGTCTTGTGCCATCATTTCGTATAGCATGTCTTTTCCGTAACGATCTTTCAACTGTTTTTCGAAGTCGCTCTTCTTAATGGTTGAGTCTGTTGCTGTAGCGACTGTAGCTGAGCTGTTTTTTTGTCCACAAGCAGCTAGCATTAATATACTTATTAGTGCAGTAATAATGAAAATGTGTTTCCCTCTCATGCCAACACCTCATCCGAATATGTTATCGCTATTGTAGAATATAGAAGTGAACATGAAGTGAATTTTTAATGTTTTTTCCCTGTAAAATGTAAAAAAAGTACATCAACAATATTGTTGATGTACGATGGAATCAAAGGTGATCGGTCTTTTTAGAATAGGAACGCTTACCTTGCTGAATATTTTTTTGTTCTTGCTCATTTTTTTGTGTACGCTTTGCATTATTATCGCGTGCTTTTTTGTCGTTATCACTCGTATGTGGCATATGTATCAACTCCATTTCTAAACGTTGTACGTTTATCATTTCCTTTTTCGTAAAGACTATGTATAGCAGTGCATTCATGAATAATAAAGGTGGATTCGAAATGGATTTGAAGTTGAATTATACCGAACTTATAAAGAAGTTAATCGTTGTAATCGTCGCAGGTTTGTTAAACGCGATTGGAATGAATTTATTTTTAACGCCAGCGAAAGTGTACGCGAGTGGCTTTGCTGGATTGTCCCAATTGTTATCGCAAATATTAGGTGACTTTTTATCTATTCACATATCAACGGGGATATTGTTTAGCTTGTTTAATATTCCCGTCGTTATTTTAGCATGGAAAAAGGTTGGAAAGGCCTTTACTTTCTTTAGTTTTCTTTGCGTCATATTTATGACTTTGTTTCTAGAAATTATCCCGGTTAGAGCAGTTTCGAACGATATTATATTAAATGCGATTTTTGGTGGGATTATTTCAGCAATTGGGGTAGGGATTGCGTTGAAGTGGGGGGCTTCTACAGGTGGTTTAGATATAATCGCCATGATTTTATCAAAGATTAAAGATAAGCCTGTCGGTACGTATTTTTTCTTCTTTAATGCACTGATCATTATTGCGGCTGGCTATGTGTATGGATGGGAAAAAGCATTATATACTTTGGTGACTTTGTATGTGTCAACGCGAATTATCGATGCGATTCATACGCGTCATGTGAAAATTACAGCACTAATCGTTACGAAGAATGGGGCAGATGTACGAAAGGCGATTCATTCTCGCTTAGTGAGGGGAATTACAACTATACCGGCAACAGGCGCTTATACAAATGAAAATAAGGAAATGTTAATGATTGTTATTACGCGTTATGAGTTATATGAATTAGAAAGGGTTATTAGGCAAGTGGACCCAGGTGCATTTACAAACGTATTACAGACGGTTGGGGTGTTTGGCTTGTTTCGAAAAGATTAAAGAGGACCAAAGCTGGTCCTCTTTTTTAATGTAAATTCGTAATGTTTTGTAACTGCTCTTGCATTTCGCGTAGCTGAACTTTTTCAGCTGTTGAAGAGTTTGCATAAGCAGAGTGCAAAGCGTTTTTTGCCCTATATACGAGATCTTGTTGCTCAGTACCGCTTGAACAAGATACGGCATTTGCAACGGCATCTCTAGCTTGTTGGAATAGTAAGTTCCCCATTTAAACCCCTCCAAAAGAAGAGTTACTTCTCGCTTTTTCTGCCTCAGCTAATGTACCTCTGTACGGGAATCTTGCATCATGCTTCATAACAGCATCGGCTCCTTGTTGGATAAAACGTTTTGATTTGTTCTTTTTACCCATTCGAAAAACCCCCTTTATTTAGCTGAAAACAATCGACGCGATAATCTGGCGTCTAATAATAGTATGAGCGTTTGGCGAGAAACTATAAGCAGGGAATTTTTAGATTATAATCCAAGAACCTCTTCTAAATATAGCGCAATACCATCTTCTTCATTCGTTAATGTCGTATGATTTGCGAGTGATTTTAATTCAGGAATTGCATTACCCATTGCGATGCCATGACCAGCAAATTCAATCATTTCAAAGTCGTTATCTTCATCACCGAAAGCGATAATTCGCTCTTGTGGAATGTTGTAATGACTAGAAATTTTTTGTAATCCGACAGCTTTATTTAACCCGCTTTTTACGATTTCAATAATCGGCCAAGGTGCGCCCCATTTTCTATGGTCGATTACTTCAGCGTGCATATCAGTTAAATGTTGACGAATTGCACTGGAATGCTCGTCATGTGCGTCAATTAATAAGCAGGTTGGATGATCGTTTAAAATATTTAATAAGTCTCCTGTAAAAATATTTGGAGAACCGAATTCGAAAATATGTTTTTTATCTTCATCAATTTCACGAACATACACATCGTCCATTACTTCAGCGTATATATTTTTCACACCAAAATCAAAGCAAGCTCGGACAATTTCTTGGGCTGTTGCTAGCTCAAGAGGAGAGTGATGTGTTCCCCACTTTGAATCAAGAGGATGATGTACGTAAGCGCCATTAAAGTTTACGATTGGTGTGTTAAGACCAAGTTCTTTATAGTAATCAAAACTAGCACGGAATGGACGTCCTGTTGAAATAACGACAATATGTCCTTGTTCCTTTGCTTTTGCAATTGTATGTTTTGTTCGAGTGGAAATTATTTTGTTGTCTGTTAATAAAGTGCCGTCTAAGTCTAATGCGATTAAATGCTGTTTATTCATAATTTCACCTCTTATAATAATTTTTTTGTTTCTATCTATATTTCCGTTTTTAATATGCAGAAATAAGAGGTTAAACTGGGTGAGAACACCAAAGATGGAAAGTTCACTATATATCCATCTTACGTCGCAAAGTGCTGCGGTGTCTACTATTTCTCGCTGGAAATTAAGAAAAGTCAACATCTTTTTAGAAAGTTCAAAAAATGTTTCTTTCATTATATACAAATTGTGAAAAGGGTTACATTGCTCGTGTGATGAGGCTTATAATGAACATGTAATCTTCTCGTATATGTTTGACTCTCCTTTGAAGCTGGCCTATAGTAGGTTGGTTTCTTTTTTTTCTACAAATAGGAAAGAAATCCCTTCCTAAGCTTGTATCATTTATGTATATGTACAAGAACGAAATGTAGTACTTGTTTCCTAAACATGACAGAAAAGCTTTCTTTTAAAATGGATATACTAATGAGGCAAAGACGTCATGGAAGGAGAATGGAAATGGGACAAAATCGCAGGTTTCGTTCTGGACAAAAAGCGCCAAACGATGGCATTTACGTAGAAATTGGTGAAACAGGAAGTATGGTAAAAGATCCGCAAATGGTGAAATTAACTGCGGGTGAAAAGTTTCCAGATAACGCGAATCATAACCGTCAGTGGACATATAAAAGAAAACCGTAACAGGAGCCGCAATCATTATTGCGGCTTTTTTGTCGTTATGCATTGCGTATATTTTTCAGTTGTATAATGAATGTTCCCTTTTTCTTTTTCCAATAATAAGTTTGAAAATACATAAGCAAAATTATTGTATAAAAAAGTCAGTTGGCGTATAATCAAATCAAAGGTCAAAGAAAGTCAAACATTTGGAGGACTGTAAAGATGGACTTAAATCAAATGACAACAAAAACACAAGAGGCGATTATGAGTGCCCAATCTTTAGCGGTATCTCATCATCATCAAGAAGTAGATACTGTTCATCTCTTATTTACATTATTAGAAGAGCAAGATGGGTTAGCAGTGCGTATTTTTCAAAAAATGAATGTCGATATAGAAGCGTTAAAGCAAGGCGTCGAAAGTTTAATTAAGAAAAAACCTTCTGTAACGGGAAGCGGTGCAGAAGTAGGAAAATTATATATAACAGGTGCTCTGCAACAACTACTTGTAAGAGCAGGAAAAGAAGCAGAGAAATTGCAAGATGACTACATTTCAGTTGAACATGTATTGCTTGCTTTTTCAGAAGAAAAAGGCGATATAAATCAATTACTTACAAGATTTCACATTACGAAAGATAACTTATTACAGTCTTTAATGACAGTTCGGGGGAATCAAAGAGTGACTAGTCAAAATCCAGAAGCAACTTATGAAGCGTTAGAAAAATATGGTCGTGATTTAGTGGCGGAAGTGAGAGCAGGGAAAATTGATCCTGTTATCGGTCGCGATAGTGAAATTCGACGTGTAATCCGCATTCTTTCACGTAAAACGAAAAACAACCCGGTTTTAATTGGTGAACCCGGTGTTGGTAAAACAGCAATCGTTGAAGGATTAGCACAGCGTATTGTGAAGAAGGATGTACCAGAAGGATTAAAAGATAGAACAATCTTCGCATTAGATATGAGTGCGCTTGTAGCTGGAGCGAAATTCCGTGGTGAGTTTGAAGAGCGTCTGCAAGCTGTATTAAATGAAATTAAAAAGAGTGAAGGTCGCATTTTATTATTCATTGATGAACTTCACACAATCGTCGGTGCTGGTAAAACAGAAGGTGCGATGGACGCAGGAAATATGTTAAAACCGATGCTTGCGCGTGGTGAATTGCATTGTATCGGGGCGACAACGTTAGATGAGTATCGTAAATATATTGAGAAAGATCCAGCGCTAGAAAGACGTTTCCAACAAGTATTAGCAGAAGAACCAACTGTTGAAGATACAATTTCCATTTTACGTGGTTTAAAAGAGCGCTTTGAAATTTATCATGGTGTAAATATTCATGACCGCGCGATTGTAGCAGCATCCGTTTTATCAGATCGATATATTTCGGATCGTTTCTTACCAGATAAAGCGATTGATCTTGTTGACGAAGCGTGCGCAACGATTCGAACAGAGATTGATTCTATGCCAACAGAATTAGATGAAGTAACGCGTCGTATTATGCAGCTGGAAATTGAAGAAGCGGCTCTTGGAAAAGAGAAGGACTTTGGTAGCCAAGAACGCCTGAAAACGTTGCAACTTGAATTGTCAGATTTAAAAGAAGTTGCAAGTGGTATGAGAGCGAAATGGGAGAAAGAAAAAGAAGACATTCATAAAGTGCGTGACTTACGTGAACATTTAGAGCGCTTGCGCCGTGAGTTAGAAGAAGCAGAAGGAAATTACGATTTAAATAAAGCAGCTGAACTTCGTCACGGGAAAATTCCAGCTATCGAAAAAGAGTTAAAAGAAGCGGAAGAAATGGGTGCACATAATAAACAAGAGAATCGCTTATTACGTGAGGAAGTAAGTGAAGAAGAGATTGCTGATATTGTTTCACGCTGGACTGGTATTCCTGTCGCAAAACTCGTTGAAGGTGAACGCGAGAAATTACTACGCTTAGAGCAAATTTTATCAGAGCGTGTCATCGGACAAGAGGAAGCGGTAAGCTTAGTATCAGACGCAGTTCTTCGTGCACGCGCTGGTATTAAAGACCCGAACCGTCCAATTGGTTCCTTCATCTTTTTAGGACCGACAGGTGTTGGTAAAACAGAACTTGCAAAAACGTTAGCACAGTCTTTATTCGATAGTGAAGAGCAAATGATTCGTATCGACATGTCTGAGTATATGGAGAAACACGCTGTGTCACGCTTAATTGGTGCGCCTCCTGGATATGTTGGGTATGAAGAGGGCGGTCAATTAACAGAAGCGGTAAGACGTAAACCGTATTCAGTTATTTTGTTAGACGAAATCGAAAAAGCACATCCAGAAGTATTCAACATTTTATTACAAATGTTAGATGATGGACGCATTACAGATTCGCAAGGACGTACAGTAGACTTTAAAAATACGGTTATTATTATGACTTCAAATATTGGATCTGCTCATTTGTTAGATGGATTAGAAGCAGATGGCTCAATTAAAGAGGAATCAAGAGAACTTGTAATGGGGCAATTAAGAGGACATTTCCGACCAGAGTTTTTAAACCGTGTCGATGAAATTATTTTATTCAAACCTCTTACAACGAATGAAATTAAAGGTATTGTTGATAAAATTGTAAAAGAATTACAAGGTCGTTTAGCTGACCGTCATATTACAGTAGAATTAACAGACGCAGCGAGAGAATTTGTTGTAGAAGCTGGCTTTGATCCGATGTACGGAGCTCGTCCATTAAAACGATATGTACAGCGTCAAGTTGAGACGAAATTAGCGAGAGAATTAATTGCAGGAACAATTACTGATAACAGTCACGTAGTTGTTGATGTGGAAAATAACGAATTAGTCGTTCATGTAAAGTAAAATAAAAAAGAGTTCGGATAAAATCCGGACTCTTTTTTAGTGTTGTTCTACTGGCTCGTTTGGAATTGTAGCTGAAATTGCTAGTACGAATACCGCAAGAACAACTGAGAAAATAGACGCTTGGTTAAAATCGTATGTACCGCCAGTCATAGAGCCGATTACGTAGCTCATCATATGTACAAGCGCGAACGACCAAATTAATGCCCAAATGAAACGCATATTTTACACCTCTATTCGTTCAATCTGTCCTTATTGTAACACAATTGAAAAAAGAATATAGAAAAATATTTGTAGATTTTTCAACGCAAATTCGCATTCCGTTCATACATTATAGAAGAGTACTTTTATACGTTTAGAAAATAAGGCGGGGGAAAAATGAGTATTACGGAACGTTTTTTTTACTTAGAAAAAGAACCATGTGTCATTTATTTACCGGAGAAGCCAAATGGATTTTCTGTTATGCTTCTCGGTGATTATAACTACTTTATTGAGAATGGTACAAGTTTATGGACACAGCATGCAGGTAGATCTTATTTTTTACATGGCCTTATTGAGGAAGGCTACACGGTCTTTTCCTCTAATTTATACGGAAGACATTGGGGAAACGACCAATCTGTTCGTCTAGCAAAACGTTTATATGATGTTGTTTTGAGAAAAGAGACATTAAATGCGAAAATGCACATTATGGCAGATGGTATGGGTGCACTTGTAGCACTTGAAATGATGAACAAATACCCTGAATGTATACGCTCTGTCGTTATGTTAAATCCGTGTTTAGATTTACCAGAATATGTGGAGTTTGAAAAAGAGCATAAGTTTTTTTACAAAAGATTAGTGAAGGAATTAAGTTTGGCGTATGATTCCAAAGAAGAAGAATTAGAATCCAAAATAAATAAGAAATCATTTACGCTTCTTCCATCTTGTGTACCTGTTAAAGTTTTCGTATCAACACAAGAAAAAAGAGGAAGAAAACAGTTGTTACGTAAATATGAGAAAATGAGGCAATTCAATCAATGCGATACTTCTGTCTTATTCCATCTGCAAGATGTGAAATATAAAATGGTTAGGCAAACGACTGATTTCTTTAAAAAATATGAAGAAGAATTGTGAAGCTCCCATATACATAAATGAGGAGCTATTTGTTTCAAGGAGAAAGGGTTGGTGGTATGGAGCGCGTGCTAATTATAGGTGGACTTACGTTTGTAGGTTATCACCTTGTGAATAAAATGATTGCAGAAGAAGTAGAAGTGTACGGTCTTGATTTTGATGAATTCGAGAATATGACAAAAATTAATGAAGAGAAGTTATTGTTGATTGGACGAAATGCGTTATTTACGTATTATTCGATAAGAGATGAAGATGGATGGAAATTAGTAGAAGGAGAGAAGTTCGATACGGTTTACTTTTGCTTGTATGAGCCAAATCAACAAAGTGGTTTTCGGAATGAAAGAGTTATATTACAGTATTTAAAGCGGATTATAAGACTGTGTACAGAACAGAAAGTGAAGTTAAATCTAATTTCTTCTATTGAAGTAGGAAACGCAGATGAATCTGAAAATAAACGTTTATTTTTGAAAGTGGAAGAAGGATTGAAAAAAGGAGAGGCACCATATAGTGTATTTCGAGTTCCTACATTATATGGGCCATGGCAACCATCTTTTATGATGTATCATCAGCTCATTTTATCAGAACTGGATGAGAAAGAGTGCCATTATGCGAGTGAGGAGAATGGAAGTGATCTATTGTACGTGGAAGATGTATGTGAATACTTATGGGAAAATGGAATGAACGAGGAGCATCTCGGCATATACAATTTACTTAGTGGTAAAAAGTCATTATGGAAAAAAGGTATGAACCTTTTACGGGCAACGGATAAAGAGAATAAAAAGAATGAGGAAGAACGAAATGATGCTGTCGAGGTTATTTCGATAAAAAGAAATACCCCGTTAGAATACGGTTTAAATAAACAATTGGCACATATGAAAAAATATAAAGAGTTATACGAAGGATAGCGAGCGTGTTACACTATGTATGTGAAAGTTTTAATGGAGAGGAAGAACATAATATGAATGAGAAAAGCATGCAATTTTTACAAATCGCAATGAAGCATTTACCAGAAGCAAAGGCCATCTTAGATTCGAATGGAATTGCGCTTGATATGGAGAAAGCACAACCAGTATTAGAGTTATTGATGAAAGTTATGAACGAAGCATATGAGCTTGGGAAAGCAGATAAAGAATAAAACTTTCTTTTTTGGAAGGGAAGAGAGGCTCGAACCGTGGATAGAAGCGGTTCGGGCCTTTTTATATTTCAAAAGAAACAGGAAAGGTATGTTTCTGTTTCTTTTAATAAACAATAAAGTGAATAATGCTGGATTTATGGTTTAGCTGAAATATATTCTAGACAAAAATACATTTATGTTTTAAAATTAGTACCAAGTCATAATAATTGATATAAAACGGAGGGCTGCGATGTGAACGTGGGCATTTTAGGGATCGGAAGATATGTGCCAGAAAAAGTAGTCACAAATCACGATTTAGAGAAAATCGTAGATACATCTGATGAATGGATTCGTACGAGAACGGGAATTGCAGAAAGACGCATTGCCGATGATACAATAGATACTTCATATATGGCGGTAGAGGCTTCTAAAAAAGCACTTGAAGATGCCGGGATTAACGGAGAGGATATCGACCTGATTTTAGTGGCAACAGTAACACCAGATCGCGCATTCCCAGCAGTAGCTTGTGTCATTCAAGAAGCCATTGGCGCAAAACACGCAGCCGCAATGGATTTAAGTGCAGCGTGTGCTGGTTTTATGTACGGAATGATTACAGCGCAGCAATTTATTCAAACGGGAACTTATAAAAATGTATTAGTAGTTGGTAGTGATAAACTATCTAAAATTGTAGACTGGAATGATCGAAATACAGCAGTACTATTTGGAGACGGAGCCGGTGCAATCGTAATGGGGGCTGTTTCAGAAGGAAGAGGCGTTCTATCTTTCGAATTAGGAGCAGACGGAAGCGGCGGTAAGCATCTTTATCAAGACGAGTATGTTATGATGAACGGCAGAGAAGTCTTTAAATTTGCTGTTCGCCAACTTGGTGATTCCTGTCTTCGCGTGTTAGAAAAAGCGGGACTTACGAAAGAGGATGTGGATTTTTTAGTACCACATCAAGCGAATATTCGTATTATGGAATCTGCAAGAGAGAGATTAAATTTACCGCAAGAAAAAATGAGTATGACAATTGAAAAGTTTGGTAATACATCAGCTTCTTCAATTCCAATTGCAATGGTAGAGGAATTGCAAAATGGACGTATTCAAGATGGTGATTTAATTATACTTGTTGGTTTCGGCGGCGGATTAACATGGGGAGCAGTTGCTCTTCGTTGGGGTAAATAAGGACTGAGAGAAAAAAAGGAGTGTATTTTGTATGGAGAAAAAGAGGGTCGTAATTACAGGACTAGGAGCTGTTACACCGATCGGAACAGATGTTGAAACAGCGTGGGAAAACATTAAAAAGGGTGTATCTGGAATCAGACGACTTACAAGAATTGATCCGGAACTGTTTCCAGCAAAAGTAGCAGCAGAAATTAACGACTTTGAAGTCGAGAAATATATTGATAAAAAAGAAGCGCGCCGTATGGATCGCTTTACACAATATGCAGTAGCAGCAGCGAAAATGGCAGTTGCAGATGCAAAGCTTGAAATTACAGAAGAAAACGGACCTCGAATTGGTGTATGGATTGGTTCTGGTATTGGCGGTATGGAAACATACGAAGAACAATTTAAGATTTTTACTGAGAAAGGTCCGCGCCGCGTGAGTCCATTCTTCGTACCGATGATGATTCCAGATATGGCAGCAGGTCAAGTATCGATCGCAACAGGAGCAAAAGGAATTAACACTTGTTCTGTAACGGCTTGTGCATCTGGTGCAAACTCAATTGGTGATGCATTTAAAGCAATTCAACGCGGTGATGCTGATGCAATGATAACAGGCGGAGCAGAAGCGCCGTTAACAAGTATGGCATTTGCAGGATTTAGTTCAGCGAAAGCATTAACATTTAATGAAGACCCAGCAACAGCTTGCCGTCCATTTGATAAAAACCGTAGTGGTTTCGTAATGGGTGAAGGTTCAGGTATTTTAATTCTTGAAGAATTAGAGCACGCATTAGCTCGTGGTGCTCACATTTATGCGGAAATCGCTGGTTACGGTGCAACTGGTGATGCATTCCATATTACAATGCCGGCTCCTGGCGGTGAAGGCGGCGTGCGTGCAATGCGTCAAGCTTTAGCAGATGCAGGTCTACAGCCAGAAGATATTGATTACATTAATGCGCACGGTACAAGTACGGATGCGAATGAAAAGTATGAAACGATGGCAATTAAAGAAACGTTCGGTGAGCATGCGTACAAAGTAGCAATTAGCTCAACGAAATCAATGACAGGTCACTTATTAGGAGCAGCTGGTGCTGTTGAAGCGATCTTCTCAATTAAATCAATTACAGACGGAGTAATCCCTCCAACAATTAACTATGAAACACCAGATCCAGAATGTGACTTAGATTACGTACCGAATAAAGCGAGACAACAAGAAGTAAATGCAGTATTAAGTAACTCACTAGGATTCGGTGGTCATAACGCAGTATTAGTATTTAAATCGTATAAATAATAGATGAGCTAAGGAGTTTTTTCGCACTATATTGCGAAAAAACTCCTTATTTATTTTTACGCCTTTTTCCCCTTTTGCATATACATAAGAAAAAGGAGGGATAAAGATGGGGATTGTTGAAACTGCTGAGTGGTTACATCTATATTATGGACGGCCAGAAAAGCTGTGTGAAAAGTTTACGAAGTATATCCCGCTGCCAAAAGAAAGGTTGTATCGCTTTTTAATTTCTAAAGGTATGTACCGCCCAGTTATACGAGGAGAACAAGAAGTAAAAGAGTTAGAGGAAAAGGAAGTTTGGAAAGAGTTACGTACGGAGTATGAGAAACTGAAAACCTGGTTAAAAGGTCCAGATGTCCCTGTCTTTATTTTATTATCAGATTCCTATAATCGAACTATACAAGAAGAGTATAACGGTAGGGCGGGATTATCTATGCGTCACGTTATTTTCTTATTCGTATGTGGACGGAATTCGGTGGAAGAATTAAAGGTGTTATTGGCACATGAATATCATCACATATGCAGGTTACATCAAATTGAGACGAAAGAAACAGAATATACATTACTTGATACGATGATTATGGAAGGGCTAGCTGAGCAAGCGGTAACGGAAAGATATTCAGAAAAAAACAATGCACCGTGGACGATGTATCTTTCAAAAGAAGAGGCTATTTATTATTGGAAAAATGTTGTACATGAAAGAATAAGTATAAAACGAGGAACAAGGGAGCACGACATCTTATTAAATGGATTTCACTCTTATCCAAAGATGCTTGGCTATGCGCTTGGATTTCATATTGTCAAAGATTGTGTAACATTGGAAGGAGAAGATACACTTTCTTTATTATCTATAGATGCAAAAGAAATATTGAATAAAGCAAATACATTTCATATATAAAAAACAGGAGCTCTATCTCCTGTTTTTTTTAGTATTAATAGAAGAAAAAATAATAATTAGAATATATTTCCTTAGGTGGAATAAAGTTAAGAAAAATTGAACATAATGATTGATACAAACAGTAGTGAAGTGAGGGGTAGTGAATGTTATATCTACATGATGTATGGGTAAATTGGTTTGAAGGTGAAGAGAATGGGTATAACGTTTGTCATTTTTACGAATGGCGGAAAGATGATACGATTGAGCTATTAGATCAAGTGCCATTATTAAAAGTAGATGCCACATTATATCATTACATCGAGGACGAATTGTTAGAGCTTCCGCAAAAATTGTTGGAAGACGTACATCATAAGGCATATATTCGTAAAAATCATGAACGTTTGCAGCAAGAGTATTGCTTTGTTGTTACAGATGGAAAAGGAATTATTGCGATCGACACAATTGGTTACAATGTACCAATTCGAAAAAGCAGACTTATACCGCGCCAAGAGCAGATGGTATATGAGATGGTAGAAAACGTACAAGCAGAAAAGTATGAGTTCCAAGTAGAAGAAATGGAAAAAGAACATCATATTTTATCACCATCACCTTTCATTATGAATGGCTTAACTCGTAAAGAAAGACAGCTTAAACAATTATTATTTATGGCGTTAGATCAATTACATACAACGAAAAACACAGCAGAAATTCGCTATTGGTTCACAGAGTGGGATCCATCAGCATACGGAATGGTTCAACATATGGAATTTGAAGATATTTGGGCTAAACTGTATGATGAAGCGAAAACAGGCTGGTCTGAGAAGCACGAACAATTATGCGAGCGTCTCGTAAAAGGACAGCCATTTTTTGAAAAGTTATGGGAAATGGAAAACGAGCAAAAGGTAAATTAAAAAAACCGCCAATTGGCGGTTTTTTTAATTTGTTGTAACTTAGCTCCGGCGGCAAGCTCTTCGTGTCTAAGAACCTTCCGCATAAGAAGACAAAAAGCGTCTTCTATGCGAAAGAACCTTAGCCAGTCAGAGCTGAACGAGCTGCCTCCGCTTTTATAGAAATCCAGCTCCAGCGGCAAGAATGTTCGGTGGCTTCGCGCCTTCCTGCGAGGCAAAAAGCGCCTCTACGTCAGGAGCTCCATCCCCCTCACATTCTAAGCGAGCCGCTTCCGCTTTATAAGTTACCTACGTTTTCTGCTTAGTCCCATTGCGTTTTCTACTTTGCGTAGTTGTTTGAATGCAACGCGGTTTGCTTTTTCTGCACCTTTGTCTAGAATTTCGTCTAGTTCTGGTGAGTTGATTAGTTCGTTATATTTGTCTTGGATTGGACGAATTGCTTCTACGACTACTGCTGCTAGGTCGCCTTTGAAGTCTCCGTATCCTTTTCCTTCGTACATTGCTTCTATTTCTTCAACTGTTTTTCCAGAGAATGAAGAGTAGATTGTTAATAAGTTAGAGATTCCAGGTTTGTTTTCTTTATCAAATTTCACGATACCTTCAGAATCAGTTACAGCACTTTTAATTTTCTTTTCAATTGTTTTTGGTTCATCAAGCATACTGATCATTGCTTTTGGATTCGGATCAGATTTACTCATTTTTTTCGTAGGTTCTGTTAATGACATAACGCGAGCTCCTACTTTTGGAATACGAATTTCAGGAACAGTGAACACTTCACGGAAGCGTTTGTTGAAACGCTCTGCTAGGTCGCGTGTTAATTCCATATGTTGTTTTTGATCATCACCAACAGGTACGATTTCAGTGTTGTAAAGTAAAATATCAGCAGCCATTAATGGTGGATACGTTAGTAATCCAGCTGGAACTGAATCTCTACCAGAAGATTTATCTTTGTATTGCGTCATACGCTCTAATTCTCCAACGTAAGCAACTGATTGCATAATCCATCCTAGTTGAGCGTGTGCTGGTACTTCTGATTGTACAAATAAAGTAGCTTTTTCAGGATCGATGCCACATGCTACATAAAGTGCAGCAAGACTGCGAATGTTTTTACGAAGTTGTACGGGATCTTGAGGTACTGTAATCGCATGTTGGTTTACAATACAGAAATAACAGTCGTGTTCATTTTGAAGCTCTGTAAATTGCTTCATAGCTCCTAAATAGTTTCCAAGTGTAATCGTTCCACTCGGCTGAATACCAGAAAAGATAACTGACATAAGTAATTCCTCCTAAATTTGAATGCGTGATGGGGAAGAGAAGGCAAACAAAAAAGCCCATTCATCCCAAAAACTATAGGGACGAATGGACCGCGGTACCACCCTAATTATTTCACTACTGTGAAATCTCTCTAATCCATAATAACGTTTGGATATAACGCCAAAGCCTACTACTTTCGGTTCGGTTTGGTGCTCAAAAGCCCATTCCATACTGCGCAATTACTTGTTCACACCAGCCACAAGCTCTCTGAAATTGCCTCAATATGTACTCTTCTTTATCATCGCATACATATAAATTTATTTATTGTTACCTAAGCTCTTTTAATATGAAAGAACTAAAGTTTTATAACAAAATGTTTTGCTGATTATTATATCATATGGGATAGTGTTTGCAAACTACATCAAAATAGTAAAGCTAATGAGGGTCGAGAACAACCCAAGAACGATACCGGTAATGCAAATTGGATACGTCCATTTGAATGAATATGTTTTATAAATACGTTCTTTCTTATCGACAGGTTCCTCTACTTCTTCAATTAAAGACTCAATTTTTTTGTTCGTACCAAATACTCTTTGGAAGGCGTAAATTGTTACGTTAAAAAATCCATTTTGAAATATGAATAAAAAACCGCCTATAAGAATAAAAAATAGTGCGACATAAAACGATATATTGACAAAATTCAACAAAAATTGCGATGAAACGAGGAATGCGCCAATACTAGAAGCGATTATCGCTATGGAAATTAGTATACAAGTATGAAAAAAAACTTTATTCAAAATGTTCCCCTCCGTCAAAATATTACTAGAATTATTATACTATAAAAGCTATAATATGTACTAGAATTAATTTTTTGAAAATTATACGCAATTAAAGGTCTGATTTCAAGATGATGGTAGCAATGTTAACGTATCCCTTTACAAAAAAATAAAAAAATAAACATTTTATTAAAAATTTTAACAAAAAAACAAAAAACTATATTCACAATTGTTATATTATATGTATAATGAAAATTGTAGAAACTTGGAGATTATTCTTTCAATTCTACATTTTTACAAGTGAGGGTACAGGAAGTGCAATTAGGGGAGGCAACACAACATGAAGAAAAAGATACCGTTATTACTTGCATCGACGTTGACTGTCAGTATGTTAGGAGCTTGTAGTTACCAAAAAGAGGATAATAAAGCAGGCGCAAAAGAAAAATCCTCAAACAAGCAAGTGTTAAATCTAACCGAGACAGCTGAAATCCCAACTATGGATACGACGTTATCAACAGATGCAGCATCTTCTAACATCATGAATAACACAATGGAAGGATTATATCGTCTGGGGAAAGACGATAAGCTTGTTCCAGGTGTCGCTAAATCTTATGAGAAATCAGAAGATGGCAAAAAGTATGTATTTAAGTTACGTGAAGATGCGAAATGGTCTAATGGTGAACCTGTAACAGCGAAAGACTTCGTTTATTCTTGGCGAAGAGCTGTAGATTCAAACACGGGTGCCAAGTTTGCTTACATACTATTTGATGTTAAAAATGCGGAGAAAGTTAACAAAAAAGAATTACCAGTTGAAGAACTTGGTGTAAAGGCAATTGATGATCATACACTTGAAGTGGAATTAGATAACCCTGTTCCTTATTTTGTAAGTTTAACAGTCTATCCAACATTGTATCCTTTGAATGAGAAGTTTGTAACAGAACAAGGAGCAAAATTTGGATTAGAATCCAATACGACACTTTATAATGGTCCATTCGTATTAAATGAATGGAAGCATGAACGAAGTTTCCAACTTAAGAAAAATCCAACGTATTGGGAAAATAAAGAAGTAAAACTTGAGGAAATAAACTTCAATATTGTTAAGGATCGTTCAACTGCTATAAATTTATATGAAACGAAAGCAATTGATCGTGTAGTCTTAACATCAGAGTTTGTAGACAAATACAAATCAGATGCTGACTTTAAAACGATTAAGAGACCATCTACACAATTTATTCGCTTAAATGAAAAGAATAAATTTTTAGCAAATAAAAATATCCGAAAAGCAATTGCAATGTCCTTTGAGCGTGAAAATATCGGGAAAGTTATCTTAAACGATGGTTCAGAGGGGATATATGGTTTTGTTCCGAAAGGCTTAGCAAAAGGTCCGAATGGAAAAGACTTCCGTGAAGAAAACGGAAAGCTTATAAAAGAGGATATTAAAGAAGCTCAAAAATACTGGGAAGCTGGTAAAAAAGAACTTGGTGTAGACAAAGTAGAGTTAGAGCTATTAAACTTTGATACTGATGATGCTAAAAAAATCGGAGAGTATTTAAAAGGCCAATTTGAAAAGAACTTACCAGGTTTAACAGTTTCAACAAAAATGCAGCCATTTGCACAAAAATTAAAACTTGAAGCAAGTGGAGATTACGCAATGTCATACGCGGGATGGAGTCCAGATTATATGGATCCAATGTCATTCCTTGAAATGTATACGACAGGTAATGCGCAAAACAAAGTAAATTACGCAAATGCAGCGTATGATGATTTAATTAAAAAAGCGAAAACAGAAGTTGATGTACAAGCTCGCTGGGATGCATTATTACAAGCAGAAAAACAACTGCTTGAAGATGCAGCGATTGCTCCAGTATATCAACCAGGAAAAGCTTATTTACAACGTGGCTCAATTACTGGCCTATTAGAACATAAATATGGCGGAGAATTTAGCTATAAGTGGGTTGAACTAAAAAACTAAAAATGGTTTCCATCATGAATAAGGGTATATGCCTATGATGGGCATATGCTCTTATTTTAAAAAAATAAAAGTAAGAATATTTTAAACTATCTTATTGCTTTTGAGAAAAACGGGGAGGTGCTTGACTATGGGACGTTATGTATTAAAACGTTTCGTGTACATGGCTTTGACATTATTTTTAATTACTACACTGACTTTCTTTTTGATGAAATTACTTCCGGGTTCTCCGCTTAAAAACCAGGAGAAACTATCACCGGCACAAAAAGAAATTATTCTTGAAAAATATGGCTTAAATGATCCAGTACCAGTTCAATATGCACGTTACTTAGGTAACTTAGCAAAAGGTGATTTAGGGGTATCATTCCAATATGATAACCGTCCAGTAACAGATATGATTGTGGATCGTATTGGACCATCAGCACAACTTGGTTTACAAGCGATTATATTAGGAACATTTATCGGTTTAATTTTAGGAATCGTTGCGGCACTTCGTAACAATACGTGGGTCGATTATGGGGCGACAATTATTTCCGTACTCGGGATGTCGGTACCATCGTTCGTATTCGCCGCATTACTACAATATTTCGTAGGGGTAAAACTTGGGTGGTTCCCAGTAGCATTCTGGAAAGGACCAGAGTTTACCGTAATGCCTACAATCGCTTTATCGATGGCAGTTATCGCAACAATCGCACGTTTTGCTCGTGCAGAGTTAATTGAAGTTATGCAAGCTGATTACATTTTAACAGCGAAAGCGAAAGGAATTAGCCAAGGTGTTATCATTATTAAACACGCACTTCGTAACGCGTTAATTCCAGTAGTAACAATTTTAGGGCCAATGGTTGCAGGTTTAATTACAGGGACATTAGTTATTGAGCAAATTTATGCTGTACCAGGACTAGGGGAACAGTTCGTTAAATCTATTACAGTGAATGACTATACAGTTATTATGGGAACTACAATTTTCTATAGTGCAATTTTCATCTTAGTTATTTTCATTGTCGATATTTTATACGGAATTATTGATCCTCGTATTCGTTTAGCGGGAGGGAAAAAATGATGAAAGATGTACAAAAATTATCTCCAGATTTATTTCAACAAGCCAATCAAAATAATGTTGATAATGAAGTCATTGCCCGTCCAAGCTTAACGTTTTGGCAAGATGTAAGAAGACGTTTGTTCCAACATAAAGGAGCAATGTTCGGTTTCGTTTTATTAGCGCTTATTATATTACTAGCAATCTTAGGACCGATGGTAAGTAAGCATTCTTATAAAGAGCAAGACTTAGGTCGTGCGAAATTACCACCGAAAATTCCTGTTATTGAAAATGTTCATTGGCTACCATTTGACGGTACGGATCAATATGGTGTTGACCAATATGAAAAACGTGATATTAAAGAGTATTTCTGGTTTGGTACAGATGATCTTGGCCGCGATTTATGGACAAGAACATGGGAAGGTACGCGTGTATCATTATATATCGCTCTTTTAGCAGCGGCGATTGACTTAGTAATTGGGGTTGCTTATGGAGGTATTTCAGCGTTCTATGGCGGTAGAGTAGATAATATTATGCAACGTGTTATGGAGATTATTAACGGTATTCCATACTTAATCATCGTTATTTTAATGGTAATCATTATGGGATCTGGTATATGGTCAATTACACTAGCAATGGCGATTACAGGTTGGATAGGGATGTCACGTATCGTTCGTGGACAAATCCTGAAATTAAAAAATCAAGAATATGTATTAGCATCTCGTACATTAGGTGCAACAAATACACAGTTAATTGTAAAACACTTAATCCCGAACGTAATGGGACCAATTATCGTAATGACAATGTTTACAATTCCAACAGCAGTGTTTGGTGAGGCGTTCTTAAGCTTTATCGGTTTAGGTATTCAGCCACCATTCGCATCACTTGGTTCTCTTGTAAACGATGGTTATAAATCAATTCAAACGTATCCACATATGATGTTCATCCCAGCGGTTGTCATCAGTATGTTAATCTTAGCATTCAACTTAATGGCAGACGGATTACGCGACGCGTTAGATCCAAAAATGCGTAAGTAAAAGAGGGGAGAAGTAAAAATGAAAACATTGCTAGAGGTAAAAGATTTGCAAGTCTCCTTTGATACACATGCAGGTGAAGTACAAGCTGTACGCGGTGTTACTTTTGATTTAAAAAAAGGAGAAACATTAGCGATTGTAGGAGAATCTGGTTCTGGTAAATCAGTTACTTCTAAAGCGTTAATGGGATTAATTCCGAATCCTCCAGGGCGTATTAAAAACGGTGAAATCATATTTGAAGGTCGTGATTTAACGAAACTGACAGAAAAAGAAATGCAGCAAGTGCGCGGGAAAGATATCGCGATGATTTTCCAAGATCCAATGACATCATTAAATCCAACGATGACAATTGGGAATCAAATTATGGAAGGTCTTATTAAACACCAAGGGATGAGTAAAGCAGACGCACGTAAAGTTGCGTTAGAATTAATCGACCTTGTAGGTATTCCGAATCCAGAAGCGCGTTTAAAACAATATCCTCACCAATTCTCAGGTGGTATGAGACAGCGTGTAGTTATTGCGATGGCGTTAGCTTGTAACCCGAAATTATTAATTGCCGATGAGCCGACAACAGCGCTAGACGTTACAATTCAGGCGCAAATTTTAGAGCTTATGAAGGACATTCAGCAAAAAACAGAAGCGGCAATCATTTTCATTACACATGACTTAGGTGTAGTGGCAAACGTTGCGGACCGCGTAGCAGTTATGTACGCAGGTAAAGTTGTTGAAATTGGAACGGTTGATGAAATTTTCTACAATCCAAAACATCCATACACTTGGGGCTTAATCGCATCTATGCCAAGTTTAGATGGTTCAGAAGAAGAGTTATACGCAATCCCTGGAACGCCTCCAGATTTATTAAAGCCGCCAAAGGGAGATGCTTTTGCACCACGTAATCCACAGGCATTGAAAATTGATTTTGAAATGGACCCACCTTTATTTAAAGTAAGTGATACACACTATGCGGCAACTTGGTTACTTCACGAGCAAGCTCCAGAAGTAAAACCACCGGCAGTCGTTGAAAAACGTATTCTTCAAATGAAAGCAGGTGAACAACATGACTAAACAACGTGAGAAATTAATTGAAGTAAAAAATGTAAAACAGCACTTCGACGTGAGTGGTGGTGTTGTCAAAGCGGTTAATGATATTTCATTTGATATTTACCGCGGAGAAACATTTGGTCTTGTAGGAGAATCAGGTTGTGGTAAATCGACAACTGGAAGAACGATTATTCGTTTATATGATGCAACTGCTGGTGAAGTGTTGTTCGATGGTGAAAATGTACATGGTAAAAAATCACGTGCAGAGCTGAAGAAATTCAACCGTAAAATGCAAATGATTTTCCAAGATCCATATGCATCATTAAACCCTCGTATGACAGTAGGGGATATTATTGCAGAAGGTATTGATATTCACGGACTAGCAAAAGGCAAAAAAGAGCGTATGGACCGTGTTCATGAATTATTAATCACAGTTGGTTTAAATAAAGAGCACGCAAACCGTTTCCCGCATGAATTCTCAGGTGGACAACGTCAACGTATCGGTATCGCTCGCGCACTTGCTGTAGAGCCTGAATTTATCATTGCCGATGAGCCAATCTCAGCATTTATCAATGGTAAAATACATTAGTGACCGCATCGGCGTAATGTACCGTGGTCAAATCGTTGAGCTAACAACAAGTGAAGAGTTATATGCGAATCCAATTCATCCATATACGAAATCACTATTATCAGCAATTCCGCTTCCAGATCCAGATTATGAGCGCAATCGTAAACGTATCGTATACGATCCATCTCAGCATGATTATGCTAGTGAAGCACCAACAATGCGTGAAATTCGCCCAGGACATTTCGTATTATGTTCTGAAGCAGAGTATAAGAAATATAAAGAGATTTATCAATAATAAAAAGAGCCATTCTTCCGTTACAGAAGAATGGCTCTTTTTCTACTATATAAACAGTTGTATTGTTAACATTTGTCGGTAAGTGAATATAAATGTTATCTACCAATGAATGCACCTTAATTAAACGAGTATTATTGTGCCTGAACAGAAACAATTTCCTCTTGTTCTTCAGGCTTAACGAGTGCATAACGTTCCCACGCTCTACTTTTCCAGCGGAAGAACATAATAATGGCACGTGTCCATTCATCAATAGCAATCGCTAACCAAATACCAACGAGCCCCATATCTAAATGGAAGGCGAAAAAGTAACCGAGTGGTAAACTCATTAACACCATAGAGAATGCTCCGATTAAAACCGGATACTTTGCATCACCAGCTGCGCGAAGTGAATTGATAATGACGATATTCATCGTACGTCCCGTTTCAAGTAGCACACTTAGTAAAAGAACTGACGCACCTAACGTAATAATGTGCGGATTATCTGTAAATAGTCCCATTAATTGTGTACGGAATGTAACGACGAGAGCGACCATACATAAAGTGACGCCAATTGCCCATTTTACACTTTTCCATACGCGTTCATACGCTTCATCTTTTTCACCACCGCCAACGAGGCGTCCGATAATAATGGCTGTTCCCATACCGATCGCAATCGCGAATAAATAAGTGAACATAGAAATGTTCGTAGCGTATTGTCTAGCCGCTAATGATTCCGTTCCTAAGTATGTTGCATAGTATAAGAAGACAATTTGGCAAGCTTGATACATAACCTGCTCAAATGCAGATGGAATCCCGATTTTTAAAATTTTTCCGATGTATTCCTTTGATAAGGTGAAGTAATATTGTAATTTCACACGGTATTCCATAACGCGGTACAGTAACCAGAAGAAAACGATAAGTGCGATAAGTCGGCTGACAGCAGAAGAAATGGCAGCCCCTTGTACACCGAGTTCTGGGAAACCAAATTTCCCGAAAATGAGTACGTAGTTTCCAGCGATATGAATAATATTCATTCCAAGTGAAATAAACATCGCTTGCTTTGTGAAGCCGTGTACGCGGATAATTGCGGCTAATGAATTAATAATAGCTTGAAGGAAAATAGCGCCTCCGACGATGGATAAATAGTTTTGCGCATACATGAGTACATCGCCTTGTAAGTTCATTGCCATCATCATATGTTTTGAAAATAAAAGAAAACCAGCGCTTATAATGAGTCCGACCACTAAATTTAATGTGACGGCTAAAGCTGATATTTTAGATGCTTCCATAAAACGTTTGGAACCGAGGTATTGAGATACGACGATAGCTGCGCCGTTCCCGATGACTTCTAGTACCAAAATAGCGATATGGAGATATTGATTCGCTGCAACAACTTCTAGAAACAATAGGCCATGTTAATAAGAATAAACTTAATTTCTCTGTCGGCCCGTTTTTTGCCTGAATTGCTGCCATGTCCGTCCCCTCTTTACCGATATCTATTTTTAGCAAGGTGTATCGTAACATACTTTCTTATCCTTTGCACTCATTTTAACCTACATATCTTTATTATGAAGGGAGCGCTATTTTATGATAAAAAGAGAAGGATAATTATGCGGAAAGTATTATGAAATATAAAATTTATTTTCCTCTGATAATTTAGAAAAATATAAAAATATTTATTTTCAACACTTTAGTAAGGATAATCAGCAATATGAAACGTTTACAAAGGTATATTTTTAACAGGAAATTTTAA
>NZ_QOZX01000046.1:0-23602 GCF_008368895.1 Bacillus sp. BB081 | reverse complement strand
GTTCAGTTTTCAAAGAACTACTTGGTCGCTCATTTGCGACTTCCTTATGTTAACATCTTCGTTTTTCGATGTCAACTAAGTTTTTCAATTTCTTTTTTGTCGTTTTCTGCGTTTCCGCATCAGCGACGGTTATTAATATATCATGGTGAAATTCGAAATGCAACACCTTTTATAAACTTTTTTTTAGATCACCCTAATTTCTTTGTTAATATCATATACTTAAACGAAATATCTCTTTCATGTATAAATAATTCCTACATATATTCTATATAAAGTAACTCTATCAAAAGCGTTTCTTTCTATAATAAATGTTTTATTTATATACCATATCATACAAGGAGGAATATATATGGACTATGCCGATTTATTAATCAAACTAGGTCTCTCGGCTATTTTAGGGTTCGCTATCGGTTTAGAGCGCGAATTAAAACGAAAACCACTTGGTTTAAAAACTTGTTTAGTTATTTCTATCATTAGTTGCCTCCTGACGATTGTTTCTATTAAAGCGGCTTACAATTTACCACATACCGATCATATGAATATGGATCCACTTCGACTTGCCGCTCAAATTGTATCAGGAATCGGTTTTTTAGGTGCCGGTGTTATTTTACGAAGAGGAAACGATAGCATTGCAGGACTAACGACTGCTGCTATGATTTGGGGTGCTTCTGGTATCGGTATTGCTGTTGGGGCTGGATTCTATATCGAAGCGATTTTCGGAATGTGTTTCCTTATGATTAGCGTTGAACTTATACCATTAGCAATGAAATTTGTAGGACCGAGATCATTTCGTCAACGTGATATCGCAGTAAAACTTGTTGTGCGAAATATGGACAATATCCCAATTGTAATTGAAGAAATAAAAGAAATGGATATAAAAGTTAAGAATATGAAGCTCAAAACATTGGAGAATGGCTCTCACTATTTACATTTGAAATTATCCATCGATCAAAAAAGGCATACTGCTGATGTTTACTACGCCCTCCAGCATCTTGAAAGTGTCCAACAAACTGAATTAGAAAGTATGTAATGTAAAACAAACTCTCTTTTAAATTAGAGAGTTTTTCTTTTTTCTATAATGGTAACAATGAATGTAGCCCTGCAAAGTAAGGAGGAATAAGAGTTTGAAATCCCGTCCAAATTTAGTAGATACATTTCGTGATTCCATTATTTTTCGTTTAGTTTGCTTTATTGTTGTACTTACTGCTTTTTCTGGCTTCCTTATACATAGATTAGAGCCATCTCACTTCACCACATGGTTTGATGGAGTTTGGTGGTCAATCGTTACCATTTTCACCGTTGGCTATGGTGACTTCGCCCCGCATACACTAATAGGCAAACTTATCGGTATGGGTATTATTTTATTTGGAACCGGTTTTTGCTCTTATTATATGGTTCTGTTCGCCACTGATATGATTAATAAACAATATATGAAAATTAAAGGAGAAGAAGCCGCTACCTCTAACGGTCATATGATTATCGTCGGTTGGAATGAACGGGCAAAACATGTTGTAAAACAAATGCACATCTTACAACCGAACCTTGATATCGTTTTAATTGATGAAACACTTTCTTTACTTCCAAAACCATTTCATCATTTAGAATTTATAAAAGGTTGCCCGCATCACGATCAAACTTTATTAAAAGCTAATATTACAACTGCTCACACTATATTAATAACAGCTGATAAAGAAAAAAATGAAAGCTTAGCAGATACACAGTCCATTTTAAATATTTTAACTGCAAAAGGTCTTAATCCAAACATTCACTGCATCGCTGAACTTCTTACTTCTGAACAAATACAAAATGCAACTAGAGCTGGTGTATCAGAAATTATAGAAGGAAATAAATTAACGAGCTACGTATTTACCGCTTCTCTTTTATTCCCTTCCATTTCAGGCGTACTATTCTCACTTTACGATGAAATCTCTGATAACAAATTACAACTGATGGAGCTTTATCCTTCCTGCACTGGACAAACTTTTGCAAATTGTAGCTATACTCTTTTAAAGCAAAATATTCTCTTACTAGGTATAAAACGCGACGAACAATATATGATTAATCCAGTCCATTCCTTTGTTCTCATTGAAAGCGACATACTCATTGTTATTCACCATTAAGAAAATGTTTTTCTAGTTCCTGCATGAGCACTTTCCCAATATTGATATATTTTCTTTTCACATCTCCATCTGGATCTTTCGGCTCAGCAAATTGATCCATTCCACTCGTTCCAGCCGTTAAAGTATTTACGTGATCATCTAGTTCGTCTTGATATACGTGCGAAAGAATATAAGGCGTTCCAAGACGGACTATTACACCAGGCACATCTAATTCGCCATTCACTGCTGTAAATGGCACTCGCAGAAATTGATATCCATCTTCTTCATCGATTTTGTAATCAAAGCATCCTTTATCGTAATCCCAATTGCCACCAATGTTATACCCAAGTGGCTTCATTATCTCTTCTAACTTATATAACGCATATGTACGTCCTTCTAAATTTGATTGAATCGGAATCAAGCCCATCCCTCCTAGACTTTTTCTTTAGCATACCCACTCTAGTTTGAATATACCGATGGACTTTTCGATAAAATAATAAAAAGCGACCGGATTCCGGTCGCTTTTTATTATTTTAAACGCTCTTCTAATTCTGCTTTTAACTCTTCAAATCCTGGTTTACCAAGTAAAGCAAACATGTTTTTCTTGTATGCTTCTACTCCTGGTTGGTCAAATGGATTTACGCCTAATAAGTAGCCGCTCATCGCACATGCTTTTTCGAAGAAGTATACAAGGTAACCGAATGTGTACTCATTTAATTCAGGGATATTTACGATTAAGTTTGGTACGCCACCATCGCTATGCGCAAGTAATGTACCTTCATATGCTTTCGTGTTTACGAAGTCTACAGTTTCACCAGCAAGGTAGTTTAATCCATCTAAATCGTTTTCTTCTGATTCGATTGTTAGTTCATGTGTAGATTTACCTACTTTCAGAACTGTTTCGAATAAGTCACGACGACCTTCTTGAACGTATTGACCTAATGAGTGTAAGTCAGTTGAGAAGTTTGCTGAAGATGGGAAAATACCTTTTTGATCTTTTCCTTCACTTTCGCCAAATAACTGTTTCCACCATTCAGAGAAGTATTGAAGTGCTGGCTCATAGTTAACAAGCATTTCAATTGTTTTTCCTTTATTGTATAAAGCGTTACGAACTACTGCGTATTGATAAGCTGGGTTTTCTTCTAGTTCTGATGTACCGAAGTCACCATGACCAGCAGCTGCGCCTTTCATCATCTCTTCAATATTTAAGCCACTAACTGCGATTGGTAATAAACCAACTGGCGTTAATACAGAGAAACGGCCTCCAACATCATCTGGAATAACGAATGTTTCGTAACCTTCATTATCAGCTAACGTTTTTAATGCACCACGTGCTTTATCTGTCGTTGCATAAATACGTTTACGAGCTTCTTCTTTTCCATACTTTTCTTCTAATAACTTACGGAAAATACGGAATGCTAGTGCCGGCTCTGTTGTTGTACCTGATTTGGAAATAACGTTAATAGAGAAGTCTTTACCTTCTAATACGTCCATTAAATCTTTCATGTAAGTGGAGCTAATGTTTTGTCCAACAAATAGCACTTGTGGAGTTTTACGTTGTTCTTTAGATAGCGTGTTGTAGAAAGAATGGTTTAACATTTCGATTGCTGCACGTGCTCCTAGGTAAGAACCACCGATACCTACAACAAGTAAAATGTCAGAGTCATTTTTAATTTTTTCTGCGCATTTTTGAATGCGAGCAAATTCTTCTTTGTCATATTGAAGCGGAAGGTCTACCCACCCAAGGAAATCGTTCCCAGCTCCAGTTTTTTCGTGGATTGCATGATGTGTTACTTTCACTGCATCACGTAAATAAGTGATTTCATGTTCACCGATGAAGGATAACGCTTTAGAATAGTCGAACGTTACATGTGTACTCATCTTTTTCCCTCCAATAATGTATATGTATTTCTGTATTCACTTTAGCGAAACTGAAGTTGTAAATCAAGCGATTCAACCATTGTAAACGTAACCAATATATATTTTTTAGAAAAAGTTCATTTTTTGCATAAAAATTCGCATTTTTCGGTATAGATGTATATACATCCTTTTTCTTATATTTTTTATGTATAAAAACAACATAACTACGCCATTCTATAAAGGAGTTAATTAACTCATCGCTTGCTCATGCTTCACAATTAAGGGGGGCTTTTTCATGAGTACTCTGCAACGTATCGCATTAGTCTTTACTGTAATTGGCGCTGTGAACTGGGGACTAATCGGGTTCTTCCAGTTTGACTTAGTGGCAGCCATTTTCGGTGGACAAAATTCAGCTCTTTCCCGTATTATTTACGGCATCGTTGGTATTTCTGGGCTTATCAATCTTGGTTTACTCTTTAAACCATCAGAAAATCTTGGCACTCACCCAGAAACGAACGAAATTCGCTAGTCAGTATGTCCTTACTTCACCTCCGACATACGAATATGATTGCATGCAATCATATTTGCAAATATATATCATAAGATAAAGTAAAAGAGGAACGCTCATATGCGCTCCTCTTTTACTTTGTTAACTCGGACTCTTCAATCCATTCGGTTAGCTTTTCTCGCAGCGTATTAAATCCGTTCTCAGATGGATTCGGTATAAGAATCCGCCCTTGTTTTCTTCTCGCCGCTTTTAACGATAAACTCATTTTTCTGTGTTCTTCATCAATTGAAAGTACTTTTACTTCTACTGTATCGCCGATTTTTAAAAAGTCATGAATATCCTTTACATATCCATTTGTAATTTCAGATATATGCACAAGCCCTTGTGTTTCTGCATCTAACGCTACAAATGCTCCGTAATCTTGAATCCCAGTCACTTTCCCTGTTACAACCACTCCAGTTGTATATTGTTCTGACATATGAAACACTCCCATACGTTTACCATTTTCTCTACAATTGTAGATAGCAAAGCAGATGATTTATTGTTAAATATCCGATTAGTTAGTACGTACCCTAAGTAAAGCTACTCAGAATACGCATACCTTATATTAGTAAATTATACCACTATGACAGAACTCATTCAAAATTAATGAAAAATTT
The DNA here is from genome assembly GCF_008368895.1 of Bacillus sp. BB081. Taxonomy (NCBI): domain Bacteria; kingdom Bacillati; phylum Bacillota; class Bacilli; order Caryophanales; family Bacillaceae; genus Bacillus; species Bacillus sp. BB081. The sequence continues at coordinate 18,476 of NZ_QOZX01000046.1, read as the reverse complement.
CCTAGAGTACGTATAATTTTCTAATATTGGGATAGAATACTAACACATGGCTTTCTAGTATTCCCCCCCTTTTATGGACAAAACGTATTATGTTTTGTCCTTTTTTTATTTTCTATAAACCGTTCCATTCTCTTCATTGCTTCCATAAGTTGTTCAAGCGATGTTGCATACGAGCAACGAATAAATCCTTCACCACTTTCGCCAAATACACTTCCAGGTACAACAGCCACCTTTTCTTCTAATAATAACTGTTCTGCAAATTCTGCCGAAGATAGTCCAGTTGAAGAAATAGAAGGAAAGACATAAAATGCTCCGCCCGGCACATGACACGTTAAACCCATTTCATTAAACGATGTCGTCATAAAATTACGGCGTTTCTTATAACTATCTCTCATCCGAATTACTTCATCATTCCCCGCGCGTAACGCTTCAAGTGCTGCGAACTGAGACATTGTCGGTGCACACATCATGGAATATTGATGAATTTTGAGCATTAATTCCGAAAATTGTACAGGAGCTGCAATCATACCGAGCCGCCATCCTGTCATCGCAAACCCTTTTGAAAATCCGGAAATTAAAATTGTATGCTCGCGCATATTTTTAATACTCGCGAAACTTGTATATACTTCGTCGTATACAAGCTCTGCATAAATTTCATCAGATAATACGATTAAATTGTACTTCTCAACAATCACTGCTATTTCTTCAAGCTCGGATTTATTTAACATTGCACCTGTTGGGTTATTTGGTGAACAAAGCAAAATTGCCTTTGTTTTCGCTGTAATAGCTGCTTCAATTTGTTCTGGTTGTACTTTAAACTCGTTTTCTAAAGTCGTTGCCACAGGAACCGGAACTCCTCCAGCTAATGTCACAAGCGGTGCATAAGAAACGAAACTTGGTTCAATAATGAGTACTTCATCATCAGGATTTATAATGGCGCGCATCGCTACATCTAACGCCTGACTCGCTCCAACTGTAACAATGATTTCATCGTTCGGATCATAGGATACTGCAAATTGTTTTTTTAGATACTTTGCTATTTCTTGACGAAGTTCCAATAATCCTGCATTTGCTGTATATGACGTATATCCTTGTTCTAAAGAACGGATGCATGCTTGCCTTACATTCCAAGGTGTAACAAAGTCAGGCTCTCCTACTCCAAGAGAAATAACACCTTTCATATTTGCTGCTAGATCGAAAAACTTTCGAATACCAGATGGTTGTAAAGATTCTGCCGTTCTAGATAGTTCAAATTGCTTCATGGTGTCACCACAATGCGCTTATCATCATCGTTTTTTTCGTAAATAATTCCCTCATGTTTATACTTCTTCAAAATGAAATGCGTTGTTGTAGAAACGACAGATTCAATTGTTGCTAATTTCTCAGAAACAAACATCGCTACTTCTCCCATTGTCTTTCCTTCTAATGTAATAGAAAGATCGTATGTCCCTGACATTAAATACACAGATTTCACTTCTGAATAACGATAAATTTGTTCAGCAACCGCATCGAACCCAACGCCGCGCTTTGGCGTAACTTTCACATCGATCATCGCCGTTAAACCTGTATGTTCTTTCACCTTCGTCCAATCGATATGTGTTACATAATCCACAATAATCTTTTCCGCTTCTAATTTTTCAACCATCTTCTTTACTTCTTCTACTTCTATATTTAACAACTTCGCTAATGTATCTACAGATAATCGACTACTTTTTTCAAGACAAGCTAATAATTCTAATTCCTTTTCTGTCACCATATAAATCATCCTTCCTTTTCGTTTGTGTCTAAATTATACAAATACCCTTTCCAGTTTGAAAAGAAGATTTTTTTAGTGAATTATGTCAAAATAAAGTGAAACTTTAATCCGCACCAATCGGGATTTTACGGACAGTTGCTCTCCCAACTAACCTCTTTACTTGGGCCACTTTTTGAGGTGGGGGGCTTACTGTCCGTTAATAGCGGGGGAAGCGAAACTTTAATCAGTGAAAAAACGCAGGATAAAGTGAAAGGGGATGGAACCGTGAAACCAAAAGTTTATATTGCTGAACCAGTTCCAACATTTGTAGAAAACTATTTATTAGAACACTGTGATTATGAAAAATGGGAGCAAAACGAGAAGGTACCTCGTGATGTCCTATTGGAGAAAATACAAGATAAAGATGGATTATTAAATTTCGGATCTGCTATTAATGAAGAATTATTAGATGTAGCTCCTAACTTAAAAGTAGTAAGCAACATTTCTGTCGGTTACGATAATTTTGATTTACAAGCGATGGAAAAGCGAAATGTAATCGGAACGAATACACCATATGTATTAGATGATACAGTAGCGGACCTTGTTTTCGCTCTTATGTTATCTGCTGGTCGCCGCGTTTGCGAACTCGACTCCTACGTAAAAAATGGTGAATGGAACGCCGAAATTGGAAAAGAGCACTTCGGGCTGGATGTACACCATAGTACAATCGGTATTATCGGAATGGGGCGAATTGGCGAAGCCGTTGCAAAACGAGCGAAATTCGGATTTGATATGAATGTTCTTTATTATAACCGTCGCCGGAAAGAAGAAGCTGAACAAAAATTCGGTGCTACATATTGTGATTTACAGACGCTACTAAAACAGTCTGACTTTATTGTCCTTCTTACTCCATTAACAGATGAAACGTATCATCTTATCGGAGAAAAAGAATTTTCATTAATGAAAGAAACAGCAATCTTTATTAATGCTTCTCGTGGGAAAACAGTAGATGAAGAAGCGTTAATCCATGCGTTAACCGAAAAGAAAATCTTTGCAGCAGGCATTGATACTTTTACACAAGAGCCGATTCAAAAAGATAATTCGCTCTTATCATTACAAAATGTTGTGACTTTACCACACATCGGATCTGCAACATTAAAAACCAGGCAGCAAATGGCTATGACAGCCGCTGAAAATTTAGTTGCAGTGTTACAAGGAAAAACACCGCCTAATATTGTTCGTAGGTAATAATAAATAAGCGAAAGGCAAGATGACATCGTCATCTTGCCTTTTTTTGTTAACATATTTTTTTCTTCCTTGGAAATGATATGAACAAAAATCAATGGAGTGACAAAAAATGAATCACGAATATACTTGTCCTTATTTCACTTTTTCCACTCGCGGCACTACTATTCATTATGAATTGTATGAACATGACAACAAAACAGAACGTCCTACTTTCGTGCTCATTCACGGCTTTTTATCTTCCTCATTCAGTTACCGCCGTCTCATTCCTTTACTATCGAAAGCAGGAACAGTAATTGCTCTTGATTTACCGCCGTTCGGAAAAAGTGATAAGTCTCAGCTCTTTAAGTATTCTTATCACAATTTAGCAACGGTTATTATCGATTTAATTGAACATTTATCTCTCTCAAATATTGTGTTAGTTGGGCATTCTATGGGTGGACAAATTTCTCTCTACGTAAACCGTATACGCCCTGAATTAATCTCAAAGACGATTTTACTATGCAGCTCTAGCTATTTAGCACGCGCAACCTTACCTTTACTGTACTCTTCTTATTTACCGTTCTTTCATTTATACGTAAAGAACTGGATTATACGGCGCGGGATTGTTCATAATTTAATGAATGTCGTTCATGATCACTCATTAATTGACGATGAAATGAAGGAAGGTTACTCCGCTCCTTTTTATGACAACCGTATATTCCCTGCTTTAACTCGTATGATAAGAGACCGTGAAGGTGACTTATCTTCAACTGAATTACAAAAAATCGAAACACCTACACTACTCATTTGGGGTGAAAAAGATCGCGTCGTCCCTGTACATGTAGGGCATCGGCTACACAAAGATTTACCAAACTCGAAATTTATTTCTTACGAAAACACAGGACATTTACTACCTGAAGAAAAGCCTGAACATGTTTATGAAGAAATCATTGCGTTTTCCGCGCAATAATATATAAAAAAGGCTGTCGGAATTTCCGACAGCCTATAATGAACAGCTTCCGCCTTCTTTTATTACAAGTAATTCCACAGCTAACTTCTCACATTTTCCAAGCGCAGGTACTTCCTCAAAAGACATAAAGTATATATGTTGAATCTTTTTTGCGATGTATTTCGGATCGTCGAACACACTTACGACATTCACAACATCGCTCGCTTCTGTTTCATAAAACTCCGGTCCCATTTGAAACGGATCCCAATTCTTCACAACCTCTATCATCTTTTCATATGCACCCATTCGCTTCCCGCCTTTTCACTTTTTAATACTTTTCTTTATCCTATCACATCAGCTATTCTATAAGAAGAGAGAGAACTTTCATAACTTAACGGTTTACAGAAGAAGGGGGCAAACTTATGCAACTATTTCATAAAACAGTCAATCGACGTGGTACTCATAGTACAAAATGGGATACGTATAAAAACGAAGAACTTATCCACGCTTGGATAGCTGATATGGACTTTGAAGTACCAAAACCAATTCAAACTGCTTTAAAGAAACGTATCGAGCACCCTATTTTCGGCTACACACTTCCTCCCGAAAATATTGGAGATATTATTTGTAACTGGACAAAAAAACAGTACAACTGGGATATTCAAAAAGAATGGATTGTCTTTAGCGCCGGAATCGTTCCAGCTCTTAGTACGAGCATACAGGCCTTCACAAAGGAAAATGAATCTGTTCTCATACAACCACCTATTTATCCCCCATTTTTCGAAATGGTCACAACAAACAATAGACAATTATGCGTGAGTCCATTACAGAAACAAAATGATACATATGCGATAGACTTCGATCATTTAGAAAAGCAATTTCAACAAGGCGTCAAACTCATGCTTCTTTGTAGTCCTCACAATCCAATTGGGCGTGTTTGGTCAAAAGAGGAACTCACACAACTTGGCACGTTATGTACAAAATATAATGTAATCGTTGTCGCGGATGAAATTCATGCCGATATTATTTACGAGGATCGTACTCATACACCGTTCGCTTCTTTATCTGAAGAATTAGCAGCACGCACGATTACTTGTATGGCTCCGAGTAAAACATTTAATATCGCCGGATTACAGGCATCGATTATTATCATTCCAAACGAAAAACTCCGTCAAACCTTTACATCTATCCAATATAGACAAGGTTTCCACGGATTAAATACATTTGCCTATACAGCGATGCAAAGTGCCTATACAGAATGTAACGATTGGCTAAATGAAATTCGATTATATATAGAAGATAACGCTCAATTCGCTTGTGAATATATTAAAAATCACATACCCGCTCTTTCTGTAACGAAACCAGAAGGTAGCTTTTTATTATGGATTGATTGCTCTCGCCTACAGCTTTCTCAAAACGAACGCACCACATTGCTTGAAGAAAAAGGGAAAATCATCGTTGAACCTGGTGAGAAATATGGATTAGGCGGAGAAGAACATATTCGAATTAACATCGGCTGTCCAAGATCTGTTTTAGAAGAAATCTTAAATAGACTGCGCCATACGTTTTCATAATAAGAAAGGCGGCGACCTCCAATCGTTTTGGGACAACCTCCTTTATCGATATCTTTTCAATTACTTTTCACAAAAAAAGCTACCATGCACGGTAGCTTTTACTTTTTCTTCATATCCGATGCTTTTTTTACAATGACACCACAAGCAATTCGATCACCTGATTTACCTGTTGGTTGTGTCATACCATCATCAGCGTTTTCTGTAATAATAATAGACGCTCCATCTTTTCTATGAATCGTTGTTTTTCCTTCTTCAAGCGTTATGTGCGGTGCATCGATTTCTGCTTTAATTTTTCCAGAACCGTCTGCAATTACATTCGGTAAATCACCATTCTCTGCACCTTTCGGATTAAGAAGACCATGCTTTTTATTATCAGGATTAAAATGATTCCCAGATGATTCAAAACGTGGTGCTTTACACTCACCAATTTCGTGTACATGTATGCCGTGCGGGCCAGGTGCGAAACCTTCCCCTTTAACCGTAATTTTCACTCCGCTTGTTTGCTGTACTACTTTTGCAGTCCCCACTTCATCGCCTGAAGCATTATGTAATTTCACGTCAATTTCTTTCGGCTTTCCTTGGTCACAACCTGCCATCAGAAATAATAAACAACAACTGAAAAAAAGCCGTTTTTTCATTCTATTCCCTCCAAAATATATTCTGCCCTTAGATTGTCCGAGCATAGAGGGAAACATACAAAAATGAGTTACCGTTTCTTTTCCGCTAAAAGTTTTTCTTCAACTTTCTGTAATCGCTCCGCTTCACGTTTTGATACACGAATGAACATACGCCACGTAGCAACGGCACCAATGATAAATAGAACGCAAACAATCCCTGGAATAATATATTCTGTTTTATCTTCTGGAAAATATAAAGGCATCATATTGAACACTCCTTATGATTGGATTAAAAAACATCAGAATTTTCTGTTATATTTCTTTAAATTATAGTTGAACCGATTCATATTCTCAAGGGGGCGTTCCGAAAGAGAAGGATTTCTTTGACTCCTTCGCACACTTTCCTTACTATAAACTTGAGGTGAAAAATATGAGAGAAACATTTGAAATTGGCGAAATCGTTACTGGTATTTATAAAACTGGCAAATACATCGGCGAAGTTACAAATAGCCGTCCTGGCAGTTACGTCGTAAAAGTGTTAGCTGTTTTAAAACATCCGGTGCAAGGTGACTTACATAACGTAAAACAAGCTGACGTACCATTTTTCCATGAAAGACGTGCTTTAGCTTTCCGTGAACAGACGAACATTCCAGAGCAAATGGTGAAGAAATATGAAGGAGAAATTCCAGAGTATACAGAGTCACTCAAATTAGCATTAGAAACTCAAATGAATTCATTTTCTGAAGATGATTCACCTTTTGCGGTTCGTAGTCTAGAAACATTAGAGCAGTTAAAAAAAGACTACAAACTTTAAAAAAACAAAACGACCAAATTACATACTGTGCAATTTGGTCGTTACTGTGTACTCACTTTCTTTAACACTTTTGAAAAATCAACGAGTTCTCCTAACGTTGGAGGTGCTGGTTTCACTAAATACTCTTTATCTTTTTCTACTAATTTAAAAATATTATACGTCGTCATCGCATCATCTAGCGCACAATGATGCTTACCCGTCCCTGCTTTTCCATACGCCTCAATTGCTTTCCACAATCCTGTTTGATTTCTCTCCCCAAAAAACTTCTTATACTCAAGTGATAAATCACGACACTGTCCTAAGAACGGAAAGTCTACTCTTGCCATTTCACAATTATGCTTCAACACTTTCATATCCATATTTCCCCACGTAACAATGGTCGGTTTACATCTCCTTTCATATTCTACAAGTTTTTCAACGAGTTCTGGAAACGAAATTCCTTTATCTACGACTTCTTGTTTAATTCCTAAAAATTTCTTACATCGATCCGTTAAAGAAGGAAAAGTTTTCGGCCTAACATGAGCTGAATACGTGTCTTCTACCTTACAGCCAACAACCGAAACGAGTCCTACCTCAATGATTTCCGGGAAAAATCCTTTTGGTTTTTTTCTGTGCTGGGGCATCGTAAACTCAAAATCCAAAAATAAAAATTGTTGTTCATCCATACGATCCCTTCCTTATCATCTTTGTCATTCCTTTCTATTTGACACTCCTACACGAACAAGCTCGAATGCTAATTCCATTTTAAATATTCAGATTGGATGTATCTTATATATATGTCAAATGCCCACAAATATTTTTAAAAATAAGAAAAAATGACCGATGCAGAAAATATGACAAAATAAGCCCTTTCATTTACATCCCCCTTTTTTCTACTTTATAATGACGTTATGTGTGTTTCATCTAGTTAATTTTTTGACACACTAAGAAAAGTGAATGAAAGGAGATGAGAGTTTTGCACGAAACAACGCAAGAGCTCGCAAACTGGCAGTATTATTTTGCTATCGCAGTCTTTTTAATTACATATGCCATTATTATTTCAGAAAAAATTAATCGCGCTGTCATCGCACTTCTTGGTGCAGCACTCATGGTAATTATGGGGGTCGTTGATTTACACAACGCCTTTACGAAACATATTGAATGGGGGACGATTACGTTACTCATCGGTATGATGATTCTGGTGAACATTACGAGTAAATCGGGTGTCTTCCAATACGTTGCCATTAAAGCAGCAAAAGGAGCACAAGGAAATCCAATTAAAATTTTAATTTCACTTTCCTTGCTTACTGCGCTTGGTTCCGCATTTTTAGATAACGTTACAACTGTACTTCTTGTTGTTCCAGTTACTTTATCTATTACGCGCATACTGCAAGTAAATCCTGTTCCTTATTTACTTTCTGAAATTATTTTTTCAAACATTGGAGGAACAGCAACATTAATTGGTGATCCGCCAAATATTATGATTGGTTCTGCAAATAAGCATTTAGATTTCAATGCTTTCTTATTCAACTTAGCACCTATCGTAATCATTATTATTGCTGTTACAGCGACAATACTTTACTTCATGTACCGTAAACAATTAATTGCTGATCCTGTACAAATTAAAAAATTAATGAGTTTAGATGAAAAGCAATACATTAAAGATCCCGTATTAATGAAAAAATCTTTAACAGTACTTGGACTTACAATCGTAGGTTTCATGACTCATTCGATCTTCCATGTTGATGCAGCTATCATCGCTTTAACTGGTGCTACTGTACTTATGCTAATCGGTGTGAAAGAACATGAAATTGAAGAGGTATTCGCAAGTGTAGAGTGGGTAACAATCTTCTTCTTCGCAGGACTATTTGTACTTGTTGGAGGACTTATTGATATCGGCCTTATCAAAATGTTAGCTCAAAAAGTAATTGGAATAACAGGCGGAGATGTTTCTTACGCATCTATCCTTATTTTATGGGTATCTGGTATCGCCTCTGCAACAATTGATAACATTCCATTCGTTGCAACAATGATCCCACTTATTAACGATATGGCAGTTGGGCTAGGTTTATCACCTTCTGACGCACAAATCGACGTATTATGGTGGGCATTAGCATTAGGTGCTTGTCTAGGTGGAAACGGAACATTAATTGGAGCTTCTGCTAACGTAATCGTTGCAGGTATCGCAAGTCGTGAGGGCCATAAGTTTAGCTACATGGAATTCCTTAAAGTCGGCTTCCCAATTATGATCGTTTCATTAATCATTTCTCATATTTATATTTATTTACGCTACCTTATGTAGCAGAAAAGGGCTGTCCTATGTGGCAGCCCTTTTTTCTTGGTCAACGAAATATCGATTAACCAACAAAGAGCTGTTCCAAAATATCTTCGAAACAGCTCCCCGCATATATCTACTCGTTATACCTTACCGGCTCATTCCGAATAATGAACAAGTGAATCGGTAAGAAAACCGAAAATGTGATTGTATGAATAATCGTAAACAATATAGAATTCGTTCCGTATCTATCTAAAATTGCGTAGATAAGATAAATAGACAGCACAATCGATACAGCTGTTGCTATTAAATATAGAATTGGTACGAAATTAAAAATGAAACATGCGACATATATACCGAATACTTTCCATCCTGCTTCTTCTTTTAAGAAATCTGGTAATTTATCTTTCGCTAAATCCCCCCATATCTTACTATTTAAAAAAGGAATAAACGCAAGAGCACCATCCGTTGCACCATCATTTTTCGCCATCGTATACAGTGCAAAAGCCGTTAATAAATACGCAATAATTGCCCAAATCAATACAACAAGAATAAACGCAAAACTAAGAGCAAAGAAACCTGCTAGTATGCCTTGATCTTCCATCTTATCCTCTCCTCTCTACTTTCAACATATTTCATTACTTTACAAGTTATGTTTTAAAATTTATCCAAACTCTCTGTATAATGGTATGAGAAAGGTAATAAGAAAGGAGAACGCACTTATGCATCCATTTGTACAAGCATTACAAGAGCATTTCATAGCTCATAAAAACCTTGAAAAAGCGGAACCGATGGCACGTTATATGAAAAATCACTTCCCATTTCTCGGTATTCAAACACCTGAAAGAAGACAACTATTGAAAGACGTCATCCAAATACATACTCTCCCAGATCAAAAAGACTTTCAAATTATCATACGTGAGCTTTGGGATTTACCAGAACGTGAATTTCAAGCGGCCGCACTCGATATTATGCAAAAATATAAAAAGCATATAAACGAAACGCATATACCGTTTTTAGAAGAACTCATTGTAACAAAATCTTGGTGGGATTCTGTCGATAGCATCGTTCCTACATTTTTAGGTGGTATCTTTTTAAAACATCCGGAATTAATTTCTGCCTATATTCCAAAATGGATTGCATCAGATAACATATGGTTACAACGCGCCGCTATTTTATTCCAGCTAAAATATAAACAAAAGATGGATGAAGAACTTCTTTTCTGGATTATTGGACAACTACATTCTTCAAAAGAATTTTTCATTCAAAAAGCGATTGGCTGGGTCCTTCGCGAATATGCAAAAACGAAGCCCGATGTCGTTTGGGAATACGTACAAAATAACGAGCTTGCCTCGCTTAGTAAACGTGAAGCAATTAAGCATATTAAACAAAATTACGGAATAAATCACGAAAAAATAGGCGAGACTCTATCATAGATAGACGCGTTCCTCTATTGAGATTTAAAAAAGAACGTGTTAGAATATGTTCATTATTATTAATATAAGTAGCGATGACGGACTTATAAGTACTTGCACAAAAGCGATTCAGGGATAGTGAAAGCCTGAAGCCGCAAGGAAACGGCAGTCTCGAGCAATACGTGATAAAGTGGATGCACCTGTTGTGTATCAACTAGGGTGGAACCGCGGGCAAACGCTCGTCCCTAGGCAATTAAGCCTTGGGATGAGCGTTTTTTTATGTTTTTCAAAGCATATACTGCTCGTTTCATAAGTACCTGAGCACGTCATCGCCAATACGTTAACTTTCAAAAGGAGGATTTTATTATGTATTCAATGGAACAAGTTGTAAACTTAGCAAAACATCGCGGTTTTGTTTTCCCTGGTTCTGAAATTTACGGTGGTCTTGCAAACACTTGGGATTACGGTCCACTTGGAATCGAATTAAAAAATAACGTTAAAAAAGCTTGGTGGAAAAAATTCATTCAAGAATCTCCACATAACGTTGGTTTAGACGCAGCTATTTTAATGAACCCAAAAACTTGGATCGCTTCTGGTCACGTTGGTAACTTCAACGATCCAATGATCGACTGTAAAAAATGTAAAGCGCGTCACCGTGCTGATAAATTAATTGAGGATGCATTAGATGCAAAAGGCATCGAAATGGTTGTTGATGGTCTTACTTTCGACCAAATGGCTGATTTAATGAAAGAACATGAAGTAAAATGTCCTGATTGTGGTAGCCAAGAATTCACTGAAATCCGTCAGTTCAACTTAATGTTCAAAACATTCCAAGGTGTTACAGAGTCTAGCACGAACGAAATCTTCCTTCGTCCTGAAACAGCACAAGGTATTTTCGTAAACTTCAAAAACGTACAACGCTCTATGCGTAAAAAGCTTCCATTTGGTATCGGCCAAATCGGTAAGAGCTTCCGTAACGAAATCACGCCTGGTAACTTCACATTCCGTACACGTGAATTCGAACAAATGGAACTTGAATTCTTCTGTAAGCCTGGTGAAGATTTAGAGTGGTTCGCATTCTGGCGTGAAACTTGTAAGAACTGGTTACTTTCACTTGGTATGACTGAAGAAAGCATGCGTCTTCGTGACCACGGTGAAGAGGAATTATCTCACTACAGTAACGCAACAACTGATATTGAATTCCGATTCCCATTCGGTTGGGGCGAACTATGGGGCGTAGCATCTCGTACAGACTTCGATTTAAAACGTCACATGGAACACTCTAATGAAGACTTTAACTATATCGATCCACAAACGAATGAGCGTTACGTACCGTACTGCATCGAGCCATCTTTAGGCGCTGATCGCGTAACATTAGCATTCTTATGTGATGCATATGAAGAAGAGCAATTAGAAAACGATTCTCGTACAGTTCTTCGTTTCCACCCTGCTTTAGCACCATACAAAGCAGCTATCTTACCATTATCTAAAAAGCTATCTGAAGGTGCTACTGAAGTATTCGCAGAACTAGCTAAAGACTTCATGGTAGACTTTGACGAAACTGGTTCTATCGGTAAACGTTACCGTCGTCAAGACGAAATCGGTACACCATTCTGTATCACTTACGACTTCGACTCAGTTGAAGACAAAGCTGTTACAGTACGTGACCGTGACACAATGGAACAAGTTCGTATGCCAATTAGCGAACTAAAAGGTTTCTTAGAGAAGAAAATCCAGTTTTAATTATAAAAAAGAGGCGCTCTATTGAGCCGCCTCTTTTTACTTTTCACGTTTTTCTTTAATTGCTACTGTACATCTTGATATACATAGTAAATCATCATTCTCATCAATAATACGTACATCCCAAACCATCGTTGAATGTCCTCTATGTATCGGTGTTCCAATCGCTGTTACAATTCCATCTTTCTTTGAGCGAATGTGATTTGCATTAATTTCTAGACCGAAACAGATGCATTTCTCTTGATCAATTAAATTGTATGAACCGACACTTGCTACTGTTTCTGCTAATGCAAGAGATGCACCACCGTGTAAAAAACCAAACGGCTGATGCGTACGCTCATCAACAGGCATCGTAGCAACCACCTTATCTTCTGTCATCTCTAACAACTCAATTCCAAGTGAATCCATTAAAGTTTTTCCCATATCGTTTCCTCCTTCTTTTACTTCAATCGAATGTATAATTTTACCTATTTATTTTCAAACTACTTATAACACTTATATAAGGAGGTTTCACCTAAATGAAACAGAAATTTTGTATATTACTGCTTATGTTCTCCTTGCTGACTATTGTACCAAATTGTGCACTAGCAGCCAAAGCATCCAACCTGACAATCGATGTTCAGACTGTAACACAAAAAGGTAAGAAACCTTATATAGAATATCAAATTAACAGACCTTCGTTTCACAATTTTTCCGATTCTAAATTTCAAAATAAGCTCAATTTCTATTACAAAAAATCTACTGACAAATTTAAAACAAAATTAGAAAAAGACGCAAAAAAATATTATAAAGAAACAGAAGGATCTAGTACACCTTTTCATCCGTACGTGGCGAATGTTGATTATAAAGTCTCCTTAAATAAACCACCGTTGCTCAGCCTATATGTGAATTACTATCAATATACAGGCGGAGCACACGGCCTTTATACGTGGAAGGCAAACACATTTGATTTAAAAGAAAAAAAGTTACTACACTTAGACGATCTATTTCAACAAGAAGATAAATATAAAGAAGTAATCCGCGCTGAGATTGTAAGACAAATTAAACAAAATGAAGGCATTTATTTTCCTGATGCAACTGAAAAAGTAATGAGTACGAAAAAGTTTCACTTCTTTTTAGAACCGGACAATCTCGTCATTTATTTCCCTTTATATGAGATTGCTCCTTATTCAAGCGGAATTCCTCAATTTCGTATTCCGTATACGTTGCTAAGAGAGTATTTGAAGCCTTCTTATCAAAATATTTTGATTGACAACAAGTAAATATTTTCGCTACGATAATGTTAACCTAAAAACAACAGGAGGTTAACATTATGAGAAGATTTCATGTTTTAGATTTAGCATTAGCTGCCATGTTCGTCGCTCTTATGGCCATTGGTGCAAATATTGTATCTTGGGCACCATTCCTGCAAGTAGCGGGCATCCCATTATCTATGCAACCATTTTTCGCAATTTTAGCAGGGCTTCTTCTTGGAAGTAGACTTGGTGCATTATCAATGACTGTGTATATGCTCGTTGGCTTAGCTGGTGCACCAATTTTCGCTAACTTCAAAGCTGGATTCGGGGCACTTTTAGATCCTACTGGTGGTTTTATTATTGCATTTATTATCGTTGCTTACGTATCAGGAAAACTAGTAGAACAAAAAGAACGACCAACATTCAGTACATTTGCAATTGCCTCTTTCACAGGAATCATTTTAACTTATATTATCGGTACTACTTATATGTACGGGGCAGTCAATTTCTTTATGGGTGGTAATATGAGTTATAAAGCTGCTTGGATGATTATGATGTGGTTCGCAGTAAAAGATATTGCATTTACAATTATCGGTGCTATTATCGCACCTCGCATATACTATGCTGTACGTCGTTCCGCTTATCGAAACAGTCACTTCGTTTCATAAGTTGTTTTTTTGATATTTGCATGAGATACCGTTTCCCTTGATTATTATTCCCCTTCCCTAATTGGGTTTTTATTACGTACTAAAGAGGCTATCCTTCTATTGGAAGATAGCCTCTTTTTTCATATGGTTAGCACTTTCTATTCTTCATATATATTTGATTTTTAGATACAAATAAATTATGCTTGAAAAAGAATTAAACTAAAGTAAGGATTTGATTATAGATGGGGAGAGAATCCTCTCAAGAACATACAAAAAGATTTCTCATAGTAACACTATTTTTTACGCTTGGGACAGCTTTAGGAAAGCTACTTGGCTTTGCAAAAGAAATCACACTTGGAGCTTATTTCGGTACAAACCATGCCGTTGATGCATACGTTGTAGCTTTAAATATACCAACTATTGTTTTTACTGGTATCACAGGGGCCTTCGCCTTTTCTTTCATTCCTATCTTTATGGAGTTAAAGGGAAAAGATTCCCTTAAAGCATATCGATTTATGAATAACTTTTTAAACATTGTTCTACTTATCTTTTTCATTCCGCTTTTGCTCATTGAACTACAGCCGCACTTATTTATTTCAATATTTGCAAATGGGCTCCCAGAGCAAACAGCTTTATTATCAGCTTACCTATTACAAATCATTTTCCCAACTGTATTCTGTACATTCATGATTGATATTTTTAATGCTTATTTGAACAGTTTACATAAATTTCGCATTACAAGCATGCAATGGGTTGTATTAAATGGCATTACCCTTATTATATTTGTTTCCCTTGTTAATTGGATTGGAATTTACGCACTCGCATTAGGCGTTATTATCGGAAACATTGTACAAAATACACTTGTTTATTTTGCTTCTAAGCGCGAGGGGTATCGCTATCGATTTGTAATCGATTGGAAAGACCCTTCTTTAAAAACGATGATTAAGTTGAGTATTCCTGCTTTCATTACAAGTATGTCTATTCAAATTAATCTACTTGTGGATCGTACACTAGTATCTGGATTAGAAGAAGGATCTATTGCAGCCCTTAATTATTCCCAAAAATTATACTTCATTCCTCTTGGATTAATCGCTGCTCCAGTCTTAACAGTTATGTATCCTAAATTTGTCGGTTATGTAACTGACTCAAAATGGAAAGATTTCGTAAATTTAATGGAAACGAATATAAAAGTATTATTATATTTATTTATTCCCGTTTTTATTTATTTTACCTTTTTTACAGAACAAATTGTCAAAGTTGTTTATAACTATGGTGAATTCGGGAAAGATTCTATTATGATGACAGCAACTGCATTGCAATTTTATGCGCTAGCCGCTCTCATGCAACCTTTAAAAGATTTACTTGATCGTTTACTATTTTCTTTAAAATTGAATCGATATATTATGTACGCATCAATTTTTTCCATGATTATAAATGTTATATTATGTATTATACTCGTTAACAAAATGGGCTTAGCTGGTGCAGCTCTATCTACGTCAATAGCATCGGCTAGTACAGTAATCATACTATTGTGGATGTTCCAAAAGTTCATGAAAGAGAAAGAAGCAGTAAACTTGTACTACGGTGGCTTTTTATTCAAATGCATTGTGGCATCCTTTATCAGCTTGTTTACTTCCAAGCTGATGCTTCATTTTACACATGATACAAAGTTGCTTATTTTATTAGCAATAGCGATTGGCGCCATCGTTTACTTATTAGTCACTTACATGTTAAAGATTAAAGAACTACAACAATTGCTATCGCTATTTTTAGGTAAAAGGAATGATATAAATGAATAAAATTATGTACCTTTTGAATTATGTTGGGGATGGTGGATCAGAAAAATACGTCCTAGATTTAATTCAATCTATGGATCCAGAATGTTGTATTCTTGTATATTCTACTCCTGGTCCTTTCTTACATAGGTTTGAAGCATTAAATATACCCATATATCAAATAGAAATGAAACACCCTTTTGATATAAAAACTGCATGGAAACTAAAAGAAATAATTGCAAAAGAGCAAGTAGATATTGTTCACGCACAATTTTTACGTGAAAATTATATTGCAATTTTAGCAAAGTTATTAGGGGCATCCATCCGTGTCATTTGGACATACCATGTGGATGTCCCCATGTCACTTCCTTTAAAATGGTGCAATAATATATTCACTCGTTATAATGACACCATCATTTGTATTTCACAGTTTATGAAACAGCAACTCCTTCAAAAAGGAGTTCGAAAAGATAAATTAAAAATAATTTATAATGGCTTAGAGGATCCTTATTTAAACAATTTACCCTCTGTTCATAAACCGATGAAAATCGCTGTAATTGGAAGGTTAAGCGAAGAAAAAGGACAACCATTTTTAATACACGGCTTACAAAAACTAAAAACAAAATTCCCTTCTTTACAATGGCACTGTAACATTATTGGAGATGGTCCATTAAAAACTCAATTAGAAGACTTAGTGACTTCTTTACAATTAAATGATTCCGTTTCTTTATTAGGTTTTCGAGATGACATTATTAAAGAATATAGTGCACACGATATCATCGTAATTCCTTCTAAAAATGAGGGGCTATCCTACGTAGCAATTGAAGCGATTGCTATGAAAAAGCCTGTGATTGCGACAAATATTGGCGGATTACCAGAAGTTATTGTTCCAAATCAATCTGGTATTTCTATACCATATGGAGATGTCGAACAATTGGCAACTGCACTGGCAACATTATTACAAGATGACAAACTCTACTATTCTTTAGCAGAATGCGGACGCGAATATTATTTACAACATTTCACCTTCTCTAAAA
Organism: Bacillus sp. BB081; assembly: GCF_008368895.1. Classification (NCBI taxonomy): domain Bacteria; kingdom Bacillati; phylum Bacillota; class Bacilli; order Caryophanales; family Bacillaceae; genus Bacillus; species Bacillus sp. BB081. The sequence continues at coordinate 1,457 of NZ_QOZX01000046.1, read as the reverse complement.
TGATAGAAGAGGTGAAACATATTTACCGCATACCATCATCATGTTAAAGGGGCTTAATATATTATGATTCAGCTAAATCGATTTCACTATATTACTTTAAGTATTTTCCTTATTATAGTAGGATTAATATTTTCAGCAACTTATACCGGGCTATTCATTTCGGCATTATTAGCAATAACTGCATTTCGAGATGAAAAGCTCGGTATTGCTTATTTACTATTATTTATTCCAATGCGCCCCTTTTTATCTGCTTACAATGCAGGGTTTAAATTTATTGGGATTTTCATTATTCTCGCTCTATTATGCAAAATCATTTTTCAATATCGAAATACAGTTTCAAAACTTTTTACATTTCATTACTTTGAAATCGCATATTTCCTATTTTGCTTATTCGGAGCGATTGTAGGATTAATTAACAATGTATCTTTAGTAGCAATAATCATGCAGTTACATACCCTTCTACTATACTATTTTGTATTCTATATCGTCTCTCGATTGTCGTTCACCCGAGATGATTTCATATTGTTTGCAAAAGTAACTTTTGTGGCTGCAATTATCATTTCTATTCAAGGTTTAATTGAAAAAATTTCTCTTCGTAGTATGTTACTACCAGAGGTATGGAAAAATCTTGATCTAGCTCCTACTAATAAAATTCGTATATATGGTATGGCTGGTGGCCCAAATGAACTTGCACTTTATTTAACGATTGCATTTCTTACTTCTTTATATTTATTAAAAAATGCTTCCATACGAATGAAGTACACAACCTATGTAGGACTAACAATTATCGCGACAACTTTATGGTTAACCTATTCACGCGGAGCATTTTTAACGTTAATAACCTTTGGAGTGCTTTATATCATTATCCATCTTAATATACCGTATTGGAAAGCATTAATCCCTATACTAACCATCTCATTTATATGCGCTACTGGAATCTCTCTCATGACAAACTATTTAGAAGGAGATTCTCTAGGTGCAAAACGCTTTTCAGAAGCACTCTCAGAGGACACATTAGAATTAAGTAAGCAAGATGGTCGAATATATTATGTACAGAAAGCATTAGAAATCTTCCGTGACAAACCAATTACCGGCTATGGTTTCGGTACATTTGGTGACGCAGCTACTCAAACATACTCGTCACCAATTTATAAATCGTACAATATTACATGGAATTTTTATTCTGACAACCAATACATCCAAATTCTAGCAGAAACAGGACTTATTGGAGTCATTTTATGTTCGATATTTGCATATGGAATTTTAAGTACTTTCTGGAAACTAAGAAGAAATTCAATATTTAGTCCCATTCTCTTATGTTTAGTTGCTGGTGCTATTATAGGAAGTGCCTTTTATAACATATTAGAGAATGCCGTCTTCATGATGTATTTCTTCCTCATTACGGGATGTATATATAATAAAAAAGGACTACTGAAATTGAACTGTACCCTATAAAA
>NZ_QOZX01000045.1:0-23298 GCF_008368895.1 Bacillus sp. BB081 | reverse complement strand
AAGTTTAGTTTCAGAAGAAGATGTAGATATTTTGAAAATTATGGCTCACCCAATCCGATTACAAATTGTAAATGAATTAAGTACGAGAAAAACTTGTAACGTAACACAATTAACAGAATTACTAAATATTCCACAATCGACTGTTTCGCAACATTTATCAAAAATGAAAGGTAAAGTGTTACGAGCTGAGAGAAGAGGTTTAGAAATTTATTATCACATTAATAATTTAAAAGCGAGTAAGATTGTAAGTGTTTTAGGATATATAAACTAATGAAGTGTTTTCATATAAAATAGCCGCTGCTGGTGAGCAGGGGCTATTTTTTGTTGTTTTATGTATTCGCATTTAAAATTTTATAGTTTTTATGATTTACAATTGTTCGATCAAATTCAAAAGTACCACCGCTTACATCTGTAATTTCAACTAAGACCGATTCAGTATAAAGTTTTAGTACAGATCCTGTAATCTTTAAATTATTTCGTTGAAAAAGTATAGTATCCCCTACGTTTGCTTTCATAGTACCTCCTCATTAAAGACAGAAATATTTTTTTATTATATATATTAAACCACGTATAGATATATTAGTGAATATTTAGTTTTATTTATCAATAAAATATTTTTTATTTTATAAAAAATAAAGTGCATCGTAGTGTGAAAATAGTTTTTTTCTGTTTGTATATTAAAATCAAAATATTGCGATGTATTCATCATATAACTTGAGACATAATTTTTATAAAGAGAGATGATAAAACAGCTGTAAGTCGTATTGATGCAAAACATTATAATAGCTACTTACGTATTTAATAATTCGTTTTTGTATTTCGTCCTTCGTTTTCTGTAACTGATTCCATATTTTTGACGCTCTATCTTGTAAGTGCTTACATGAACAGAAACATCTTATACAATGAAGGTGTTAAATCAAATGAGGTGGCCAATATGAACATAAAAAAAGAAAATTTAGCGAATAGCATTGAAATAGAAAGAGGAGGCGGAAAGGTATGAAAAAATCAAATGTTAATCCATGGCTTGTTGTCCTTGGTACAGTCATAGTACAAATGGGACTTGGAACGATATATACATGGAGTTTATTTAATCAGCCTTTAGTTAGTAAATACGGTTGGAGTCTTAACGCAGTTGCTATAACTTTCTCAATTACTAGTCTTTCCTTAGCGTTTTCGACTTTATTTGCGAGTAAATTGCAAGAAAAATGGGGACTTCGTAAACTTATTATGATAGCTGGACTAGCATTAGGACTAGGATTAATACTTAGTTCACAAGCTTCCTCATTAATATTGCTTTATGTACTAGCAGGGGTTGTTGTAGGTTATGCAGATGGTACAGCATATATCACTTCACTATCCAATTTAATAAAGTGGTTTCCAAAGCGTAAAGGTTTAATTGCTGGTATTTCTGTCTCTGCATATGGTTCGGGTAGCTTAATCTTTAAATATGTTAACGCACAGTTAATTGAATCAGTTGGTGTATCACAAGCGTTTATATACTGGGGTTTAATTGTTACAGCTATGATTGTAATTGGCGCTTGTTTAATCCATCAAGCTGCAGATCAAGGAGCAGTTCATGAAACAAAAACTCAGGAATATACAACGAAAGAAATGTTAGGCACAAAACAAGTATACTTATTATTTATTATGTTATTTACATCATGTATGAGTGGCTTATACTTAATTGGTATGGTAAAAGACATTGGTGTTCAACTTGTAGGGCTTAGCGCAGCGACAGCAGCTAATGCGGTGGCTATGGTTGCAATCTTCAATACATTAGGTCGTATTATTTTAGGACCGTTATCAGATAAAATCGGCCGTTTAAAAATCGTTACTGGTACATTTGTTGTTATGGCAGCTTCAGTCTTGGTTTTAAGTTTCGTAGATTTAAATTATGGTATCTACTTCGTATGTGTAGCAAGCGTAGCGTTTTGCTTTGGTGGAAATATCACTATTTTCCCAGCTATCGTTGGTGATTTCTACGGTATGAAAAACCATAGTAAGAACTACGGAATTGTGTATCAAGGATTTGGATTTGGAGCACTTGCAGGTTCCTTTATCGGTGCACTTCTAGGTGGATTCAAACCAACCTTCATGGTGATCGGTGTATTATGTGTCGTATCATTTGTTATCGCAATTTTAATTCAAGCACCTAAGCAGAAAAAAGAACAAGAAGAGTATCGCAGCGTAGCATAAGTATATAAATCTTCTATCACACTATAAATACGAAAAAGCATCCTATTAAATAGGGTGCTTTTTTATGAATGATTATAACGAGGTTATATAATATTTGGGATTTTTTGAGACAAAAAAGTGAGTGAAATACCTGTTTGGATTATATTGGAATATCAAAAAATGATACATCATATTCGAAATACGTATTAAATCTTAAATTATAAACAAGACATATATCAGTAATTGCAAGATATATTTTCTCGGTATTTTCAGAAAAATGTTGAGAAAATATATACTTTGTTTTTTAATAAGGCTTTGTAAATGAAGGTATCTACAGTTAGTCTTCTACAAGTTTAAAAAGAGGAGTATGAATTAAAGGTGTAATGTAAGGTACTTATTAATGCTTTTAGATGTAATTGTGTTGAGAATCATTAAGATATTTTATCTGAAAAATAAAAATAGGTTGACAAGTTTATTGAGAAAGATTATCATTTCGGTGTAAGAATGTTAAATGAAAAACATTATCAATGAATAATATTTTGATGAAAAGTACACTTGACCAATTAGTTTAGTAAGTGTATTATTTTTAACATCATCAGTGATAATGAAAATCGTTATCACTGATGATGTTAGATTTGATTAATTTTTATATGAAAGGATAGATGAAATGAACATAGGGGAATTTGATGGGAAAACGGTTTTAGTAACTGGTGCAGCGCAAGGTATAGGTAGTGTTGTAGCAAACATGTTTTTAAAAAGAGGAGCTACAGTTATTGGGGCTGATCAAACTGAAGAGGGGTTAAACGTACTCTTAAATGAAAATGAATTAAATGAAACACGTGTGAAAACGTTTCGTTTAGATGTGAGTGATAGTGCCGCTGTTGAAGAAGTAGTAGAACGGATTGAAAATGATATAGCACCGATAGATATATTAGTAAATGTTGCAGGGGTTTTACGTATGGGAGCGATTCACTCTTTAAGTGATGAAGATTGGAATAAAACATTCTCTGTAAATTCTACAGGAGTTTTCTATATGTGCCGAGCAGTAAGTAAATATATGATGCAAAGAAAGTCAGGGGCAATTGTTACAGTTGGCTCAAACGCGGCAAATACTCCGAGAATGGAGATGGCTGCGTATGCTGCATCAAAAGCTGCAACGACGATGTTTATGAAATGTTTAGGGTTAGAACTTGCAGCATACAATATTCGCTGTAACTTAGTTTCTCCAGGTTCTACTGAAACTGAAATGCAAAGATTATTATGGGCTGATGAGAATGGAGCTGAAAATATAATTGCTGGTTCTCAAAATACATATAGACTCGGTATTCCGTTACAAAAAATTGCACAACCTTTAGAAATTGCTGAAGCAGTATTGTTTTTAGCCTCTGATAAAGCGAGTCATATTACAATGCACAATTTATGTGTCGATGGCGGAGCTACATTAGGAGTTTAATAAAAAATTCAGGAGGTTTTAATACTATGAATGAACTTATAGCCGTAAAGGAACTGTCGGAAAAATTATTAGAAGATTATAAAACTGAATCTTCGTTCTTTTTCGCTTCACCAACTCGAACGATATTGACAGAAGGAGAGTTTACTAAAGTAAAACATCATGAAATTGAAAGTTTTACAGAACTTGTACAAGCGGTATTAAGCAATGCAAAACAAGCTGGAAATCCGAATCCTATCGTTGTTGGTGCTTTGCCTTTTGATCGTAGAAAAGAAGTTCAACTTATCGTACCAGAACATAGTAGAATTACTGAGCGTTTACAGTTAGAGACAACAAATGAGATAAAACGAAATGAGAAACTGACAGTTGAAATGACACCGGTTCCAGCTCCTGAAGTTTATATGAATGGTGTGAAGCAAGGGATTGAAAAAATTCAGGACGGAGATTTAAAGAAAATCGTTCTATCTAGATCGTTAGATGTTAAATCTTCAGAGAAGATTGATAAACAAAAACTACTTCGCGAATTGGCAGAGCATAATAAGCACGGTTATACATTTGCTGTGAATTTACCGGAAGATGAAAACGAGTGTAATAAAACATTAATTGGAGCAAGTCCTGAATTACTCGTTTCACGTAATGGTATGCAAGTTATTTCTAATCCGTTAGCTGGTTCAAGACCACGAAGTGACGATCCAGTGGAAGATAAGAGCAGAGCAGAGGAATTACTTTCTTCTCCAAAAGATTTACATGAACATGCGGTAGTAGTGGAAGCGGTTGCTGCTGCGCTTCGTCCATACTGTCATACATTACATGTTCCGGAAAAACCATCCGTTATTCATAGTGAAGCGATGTGGCATTTGTCTACTGAAGTGAAAGGTGAACTAAAGGATCCGAATACTACTTCTTTGGAATTAGCAATTGCTCTTCATCCTACGCCAGCAGTTTGCGGAACGCCAATGGAAGAAGCAAGAGAGGCGATTCAAAAAATTGAGCCATTTGACCGTGAATTCTTTACAGGAATGCTAGGATGGAGCGATTTAAATGGAGATGGTGAATGGATTGTTACAATTCGCTGTGCTGAAGTGCAAGAAAATACACTTCGTTTATATGCAGGAGCAGGAGTTGTTGCTGAGTCAAAACCAGAAGATGAGTTGGCAGAAACATCAGCTAAGTTCCAAACAATGCTGAAGGCTTTAGGATTAAGAGATAATTCGCTGAATGAAAAATAGGGGGAAGAAATAATGTTATCAGGTTTCACGGAATGGCCAGAAGAATTTGCAAATCGTTATCGAGAAGAAGGATGTTGGCTTGGAGAAACATTTGGTTCGTTGTTAAGAGAACGTGCTGAAAAGTATGGAGATGAAATTGCAGTTGTAAGTGGTAATATGCATATGACGTATAGTGAGCTTGATAAAAAAGTAGATCGCTTAGCTTCAGGTTTACTGAATTTAGGAATAAAGCAAGAGGATCGAGTTGTAATACAGTTACCCAACATTATCGAGTTTTTCGAAATATGCTTTGCACTATTTCGAATTGGAGCACTTCCTGTTTTTGCACTACCTTCACATCGAAGCAGTGAAATTAGTTATTTCTGTGAGTTTGGTGAGGCGAGTGCTTACGTTATTTCAGATAAGGCTCTCGGCTTTGATTATCGAAAACTAGCAAGAGAAGTAAAAGTGAAAGTGCCAACTTTACAACATGTAATTGTAGTGGGAGAAGAAGAAGAATTTGTGAACATAAGTGATCTGTATATAGATCCCGTTCCATTACCAGAAGTTCAGCCAAGTGATGTTGCGTTTCTCCAATTGTCTGGAGGGACAACAGGGCTTTCTAAATTAATTCCTAGAACACATGATGACTATATTTATAGTTTACGTGTTAGCGCTGAAATTTGTAATTTGAATACGGATAGCGTCTATATGGCAGTTCTTCCAGTAGCGCACAATTACCCGATGAGTTCTCCAGGGACATTTGGAACTTTCTATGCGGGTGGAAAAGTAGTGTTAGCAACTGGTGGTAGCCCAGATGAGGCATTTGCTCTTATAGAAAAAGAAAAAGTTACGATTACTGCTCTAGTTCCACCATTAGCAATGATTTGGCTTGATGCAGCTTCTGCCCGTAATAACGATTTATCGAGCTTAGAAGTGATTCAAGTAGGTGGTGCTAAGTTTAGCGCTGAGGTTGCAAAGCGTATACACCCTACATTTGGATGTACGTTACAGCAAGTGTTCGGTATGGCAGAAGGGTTAGTAAATTACACAAGATTAAATGATCCTGAAGAAATCATCATTCATACACAAGGGAGACCGATGTCTACATTCGATGAAGTAAGGGTCGTTGATGAAAATGATAACGATGTGAAACCTGGTGAAGTAGGTAGTTTGTTAACAAAAGGGCCATATACAATTCGTGGCTATTATAAAGCAGAAGAGCATAATGCACGATCATTTACAAAGGATGGATTTTATCGCACAGGTGATCTTGTAAAAGTAAATGAACAAGGTTACATCATTGTAGAAGGTAGGGATAAAGATCAAATTAACCGTGGTGGTGAGAAAGTTGCTGCGGAAGAAGTTGAAAATCATCTATTAGCACACGATGCAGTACATGATGTAGCCATTGTATCAATGCCTGACGATTATTTAGGAGAACGTACTTGTGCATTTGTAATAGCTCGTGGACAAGCTCCGACAGTAAGTGAATTAAAAATGTTTTTAAGAGAACGGGGTATAGCGGCTTATAAGATTCCAGATCGAATTGAATTTATTGATTCATTCCCGCAAACAGGTGTTGGAAAGGTAAGCAAAAAAGAGTTACGTAAAGTCATTGCGGAAAAACTTATTATGGTAAAACAATAATAAATATAAAAATTGGAAGGAAGTGATTAGATGGCTATCCCATCTATTTCAGTATACAAAATGCCAGTTGAATCAGAACTACCAAAAAATAAAGTGAACTGGAAACCAGATCCGAAACGTGCGGTTCTTCTAATCCATGACATGCAAGAATATTTTCTTGATGCATATAGCGATAAAGAATCACCAAAAGTAGAACTTATTTCAAATATTAAGGTGATAAGAGAAAAAAGTAAGGAACTTGGTATACCAGTTGTTTATACTGCACAACCAGGTGGACAAACGTTAGAACAACGAGGGTTATTACAAGATTTCTGGGGGGACGGTATTCCTGCTGGACCAGATAAAAAGAAAATTGTCGGTGAACTTACTCCTGATGAGGATGATATATTCTTAACAAAATGGAGATATAGTGCATTTAAAAAGACAAATCTATTAGAAATTTTAAATGAACAGGGAAGAGATCAACTTATTATTTGCGGTATTTATGCGCATATCGGCTGCCTTTTAACAGCTTGCGAAGCATTTATGGATGGTATAGAGCCATTTTTTGTAGCAGATGCAGTTGCTGATTTTTCACTAGACCATCATAAACAAGCATTGGAGTATGCATCTAATAGATGTGCAGTAACGACATCAACAAACTTACTGTTAAAAGATTTACAAAGTGTAAAAAGTGATGAGAGTGAAGGAATCACTTTACAGGAAGTGCATGAACTAGTTGCACAACTACTTCGTGAGCCAGTAGAGAGTATTGATATTGATGAGGACTTACTAAATAGAGGACTTGATTCGGTCAGAATTATGAGTTTAGTAGAGATGTGGCGTCGCGAAGGGAAAGAAATAACTTTTGCAGATTTAGCAGAACGTCCAACTGTTTCCGATTGGTACAGTTTACTATCTTCACAAACAGCACAGGTGCTGTAATAAATAGACTACATAATAAAGGGGTAGTAAAGAATGCCTAATAGTCAAAAGGTTCGTCATTCGTTATCATCTGCGCAGACTGGTATGTGGTTTGCACAGCAATTAGATCCGCTTAATCCGATTTATAATACTGGGGAATATGTTGAAATAAACGGAAATATTAATCAAGAAATTTTCGAATTAGCAGTACGTAAAGTTGTAATGGAAGCAGAAGCACTACATGTTCGTTTCGAAGAGGATGAAATTGGCCCGTGGCAAGTTATTGAGAAATCGTCAAATTTTCATATACATTTTATTGACGTTCGTAAAGAAGAAGATTCTGAAGAAGCTGCTAAAATATGGATGAAAAATAATTTATCTATGCCAGTCGATTTGAAAACAGATACATTATTTACTGAAGCGCTTATTCAAGTTGAAAATAATCGTTTCTTTTGGTATCAGCGCATCCATCACATTGTGATGGATGGCTATGGATTTTCACTTCTAAGCCAAAAGGTAGCGAAAGAGTATACATCACTTATAGAAGAAACAAGAAAGAATGAAAAGCCATTTGGTTCTCTTGCAAAAATTGTACAAGAAGATATGGAGTATCGTGAGTCTAAACAATTTCAGGAAGATCGTACTTTTTGGTTAGAAAAGTTTGCAGATGAACCGGATGTCATAAGTTTAGCAGAACGAGCGCCGAGAACATCAAATGGATTTTTACGAGAAACAGCTTATTTATCCAGTTCGAGTACGAAAACTTTACTAGAAGATATCAATGTTTCGTTAACAAATTGGCCGGAATTTATTGTCGCTGTAACAAGTATTTATATGCATAAATTAACAGGTGCAAATGATATTGTTTTAGGTTTACCGATGATGGGGCGTCTCGGTTCTGCATCTATTTATACACCGAGCATGGTAATGAATTTAGTACCACTTCGTATTACAGTAACTCCAAATATAACTCTTGCGGAATTATTACAGCAAGTTTCTAAAGAGATTCGAGAAGTACGTCGCCATCATAAATACCGTCATGAAGAATTAAGAAGAGACTTAAAGTTACTAGGTGAAAATCAAAGGTTATTCGGGCCGTTAGTGAATGTGATGCCTTTTGATTACGGGCTTAATTTTGCTGGGAATCGTGGTATTACACATAATTTATCAGCAGGACCTGTCGATGATTTATCGATAAATGTTTATAAACGTTTCGATGAAAATGAGTTAATGATTCATTTTGATGCGAACCCGGAGGTATATAGTGAATCGGAACTAGCATTGCATAAAGAGAGATTTATGAATGTATTAGAATTAGTGATAAATGATTATCAAAAAGACGTGTCGATTGGAAATATAAACATTACTCTTCTAGAAGAAAATCATAAAGTTTTATTCGAATGGAATGAAACTAAGGAAGCTGAGGATTTAATCACTCTACCTTTATTATTTGAAAAACAAGTACAAAAAAATCCAAATAAAATAGCGGTTACGTGTAACGGAGTAGACCTTACGTATAAAGAGCTAAATGAACGGGCGAATGAACTAGCGCACTATTTAGTAGAAGAAGGAATAGGGCCAAATCAGTTTGTAGCTTTAGTATTTTCAAGGTCAATAGAAATGGTAGTTAGTATGCTAGCAGTTTTAAAGGCTGGTGCAGCGTATTTACCGATAGATCCAGAATATCCAGCTGAGCGAATAAATTATATAGTAAATGATGCAAAACCAATTTATATCATCACACATTCATCTGTTTCATCTAATTTAGTTATAGAAAATGATATAAAAAAAATCGAATTAGATCGAGAAGAAACAGAACTAGCATTAAAAGCATATTCTCATAGGAATCTACCATTTAGAAATGAAGAATCACTTTTAAAGCCTGCGTATACAATTTACACTTCAGGCTCAACCGGAAATCCAAAAGGTGTAATTGTTCCTATGAAAGCTTTAAGTAACTTTTTATTGTCCATGGATGATATGTTTTCACTAAATGAGAACGATCATTTAGTAGCAGTTACAACATTTGCGTTTGACATTTCTGCTCTAGAGATTTATTTACCTCTTATTAGTGGTGCAAGTTTAACGATTGTACAAAAAGAGGTAATTCAAGAACCCTCTGCGTTAACGGCACTGTTACAAGAAGAAAGAGTAACAATTATGCAAGCTACACCGACGTTATGGCAGGCATTAGTAACTGAATATCCAGAGAGGCTACAAGAGCTAAATGTGCTCGTTGGTGGTGAAGCTCTTCCAGCCCATTTAGCAAATACATTAAAAGAATTAGGTTGCTCTATTACAAACTTATATGGACCAACTGAAACGACTATTTGGTCTACTTTCATGAACATCGATGAAAGGGAAAGTGGTATACCTCCTATTGGAAAGCCAATTTGGAGTACAGACGTGTATGTATTAGATGCAGGTTTACAACCAGTACCACCTGGAGTAATTGGTGAATTATATATTGCAGGGGAAGGGCTTGCGAACGGATATTTAGGGAAACCAGAGTTAACGGCTGAACGGTTTGTTGCAGATCCTTTTGGAAAACCAGGGAAGCGCATGTACCGCACAGGTGATCTTGTGAAATGGCGTAACGATGGTGTGTTAGAATACATGAGCCGCGCAGATCATCAAATTAAAATTCGTGGTTTCCGAATTGAATTAGCTGAAATTGAAATGGTATTACAACGACATGAATATATTCCACAAGCGGTAGTAATGGTACGAGAAGATCGCCCAAATGATAAACGAATCATTGCGTATATCGTTGCCGAAGGTAGTGAAGGGATTAACCTTTCAGAAATTCGTTCTTATGTTTCAGAAAGTTTAGCGAATTATATGGTGCCATCGGCATTTGTTGTGCTAGAAGAATTACCATTAACGCCAAATGGTAAGGTTGATAGAAAGAAATTACCTGCTCCTGATTTTAATGAAATGAACAAGGAGAGAGTTGCTAGAAATCCGAAAGAAGAAATATTATGTGATTTATTTGCAGAAGTACTTGGTGTTTCTCGCATTAGCATTGATGATAATTTCTTTGAAATGGGTGGCCATTCGCTTCTTGCATCTCGTCTAATGGCAAGAATTCGTGAAACGTTAAGTGTTGAATTAGGAATAGGAAAATTATTTGAATCGCCAACTGTTGCTGAACTTGCGAAACAATTGGATCAAGCAAAAACTGCAAGACCAGCTATTAAGAAAGTAAGTAGACCAAATGAAGTTCCACTTTCATTTGCACAGCGCAGGTTATGGTTCTTAAATTGTTTAGAAGGTCCAAGTCCTACTTATAATATTCCATTGATCATTCGTATTTCTGGAAAGTTGAACGAGGAATCATTGCAAGGTGCCTTTTATGATGTAGTTGAGAAACATGAAACGCTTAGAACGATTTTTCCTAACGTATTAGGTAGTTCCTATCAGAAAATTTTAGATATGGAAAATTTAAATCTAGAGATGATAATAACAAAAACATGTAAAGATGAATTAGAAAGTATGCTTGCAGAGGCGGTAAGATATAGTTTTAACCTTGATGTTGAACCAGCAGTTCGTCTGCAACTATTTACAGTGAATGAAAACGAACATGTATTACTAATTCTATTGCACCATATTGTAGGGGATGGCTGGTCGTTACAACCGTTAACGAGAGATTTTACAGCGGCATATAAAGCACGATGTCAAGGTGACAGAGTACAGCTAGAAACACTTCCAGTTCAATACGCAGATTATGCACTTTGGCAACAACAACTGCTCGGTAATGAAACTACACCAGAAAGTCTTATTTCAACACAATTAGATTTTTGGAAGAAAGAGCTAGAAGGTTTACCAGATCAGCTGGAGTTACCTACAGATTACCAGCGTCCAATTGAAACGAGTTATCGCGGAGAAACAATTCATTTTCAAATAGATGTGGGTATGCATAATAGGTTAGTAGAGCTTGCACGGAAAAACGGGGTTAGTTTGTTTATGGTGTTGCAAGCAGGACTTAGTGCGCTATTTACAAGATTAGGTGCAGGTACTGATATACCAATCGGTAGTCCGATTGCTGGAAGAAACGATGATGCACTCTCTGACATAGTTGGTTTATTTGTAAATACATTAGTGTTACGTACAAATACATCAGGAGATCCAAGTTTTAAAGAATTATTGAATAGAGTGAAGCAGTCAAATCTTGCAGCTTATGAAAATCAAGATGTTCCATTTGAACGACTTGTTGAAGTGTTAAACCCAGTACGTACTCGAAATAGTCATCCGCTGTTTCAAGTTATGTTAGCTTTCCAAAATACGCCAGAAGCAACGTTTGATGCTCCGGATATAGAAGCGAACCTTGAAATTCAAAGCGTTGGTTCTGCGAAATTTGATCTAACATTTGAAATTAGCGAGAGTAACGGAGTTGATGGTACGCCAGACGGCTTAAACGGGTTACTAGAATTTAGTACGGATTTATATAAACGTGAAACGATTCAAAAATTGGTTGAACGATTCATTTTGTTATTGGATGATGCAGCGAAACATCCGGATCAATCAATTGGCACATTAGAAATATTAACTTTAGCAGAGAAAAATACAGTGTTAGAAAAGTGGAATGGTGGTTTTCAAATTGTACCAGAAATGACATTGCCACAATTATTTGAAAAGCAGGCTCATATAAATCCAAATTCTATTGCTGTCGTCTTTGAGGATGAAAAGTTAACTTATGAAGAGTTGAATAAAAAAGCGAATAAAATAGCTCGATTGCTAATAGCAAAAGGAGTAGGCCCTGATCAACTCGTTGCTTTAGCGATGCCGAGATCTTTAAATATGGTTGTAAGCTTACTAGCTGTTCTGAAAGCTGGTGCGGGATACCTTCCGTTAGATCCGGATTATCCGTCAGATCGTATTTCATTTATGCTCCACGATGCGAAACCATCATGTGTTTTAACAAATTCAGATGTGGAAATTGAATGTGATGAGGAACTGAAAATTTTAGTTGATGATGTGAAAGTAATAGGGGAAATTGAGAAATATAGTGAAGACAATATTGATGAAATGGAGCGCATGAAGCAATTATCTCCTTCGCACATTGCGTATGTTATTTATACATCAGGCTCAACTGGTAGACCGAAAGGCGTTATGATACCTCATCAAAATGTAGTAAGACTTTTAGGCGCAACTGATCATTGGTTCCAATTTGACGAGAACGATGTATGGACGATGTTCCATTCATACGCTTTTGATTTCTCGGTTTGGGAAATTTGGGGACCTTTATTATATGGAGGACGTCTAGTCGTAGTACCACATACTGTAAGCCGCTCGCCGAAAGAATTTTTACAACTTCTTGTTAAAGAAAAGGTAACTGTTTTAAACCAAACTCCATCAGCGTTCTATCAATTGATACAAGCAGATCGTGAAAATGAAGTAATTGGCCAAAAATTATCTTTACGATATGTTGTTTTTGGAGGAGAAGCACTTGAGCTAAGTCGATTAGAAGATTGGTATAGTCGACATTCTCATAACGCACCAAAACTTATTAATATGTACGGTATTACGGAGACGACAGTACATGTTAGTTATATTGAATTAGATGAAACAATCGTCTCTTTACGAGCAAATAGTTTAATTGGGTGTAGTATACCTGATCTTAAAGTGTATGTGTTAGACAACTATTTACAACCGGTGCCACCTGGAGTAGTTGGAGAAATGTATGTTGCAGGTGCAGGGCTTGCTCGTGGATATTTAGGAAGAGCAGGCTTAACTGCAGAACGTTTTATTGCAGATCCATTTGGTAAGCCAGGTACAAGAATGTATCGTACTGGAGACTTAGCACGTTGGCGTCAAGATGGGACGCTAGATTATATAGGACGTGCAGATCATCAAATAAAAATCCGTGGATTCCGAATTGAATTAGGGGAAATAGAAGCAGTAATAATGAAACATCCTAAAGTTGAGCAAGTAGCTGTTATTGTACGGGAAGATCAACCAGGGGATAAACGGTTAGTTTCTTATATCGTCGCATTAAATAATGAAATGATTGATACGAATGAAATACGTAAGTATGCTGGAGGTAGTTTACCAGATTACATGGTTCCATACGCTTTTGTAGTAGTAAATGAGTTGCCTTTAACTCCAAACGGTAAATTAGATAGAAAGGCATTGCCGGCTCCAGAATTTATCGCATCATCTTCTAGTCGTGGACCAAGAACACCGCAAGAAGAAATGTTATGTGACTTGTTTACAGAAGTTTTAAGTGTGCCGCAAATTGGAATTGATGACGGATTCTTTGATCTAGGTGGCCATTCACTTCTTGCAGTGCAGCTTATGAGTCGTATTAAAGAAGCACTTGGGGTTGAACTAAATATCGGAACTTTATTTGCAGCACCTACTGTTGCGGGTCTTGCTGAAAGACTTGAGGTGGGAAATGGACAAAGTGCACTTGATGTGTTGCTTCCATTACGAGCAAGCGGAGACCAATTACCACTATTTTGTGTACACCCAGCAGGTGGATTAAGTTGGTGCTATGCAGGACTTATGAAATCTTTAGGAACAGATTATCCAATCTACGGTGTCCAAGCACGTGGTATTGCTAAAAATGAAGAACTTCCAAAAAGTTTAGAGGAGATGGCGGCGGATTATTTAAAACACGTTCGTGAAGTACAGCCTCACGGACCATATCGGTTACTCGGTTGGTCGCTCGGAGGAAATGTTGTTCATGCAATGGCGGCGCAACTGCAAAATGAAGGAGAAGAAGTAGAATTACTCATTATGTTAGATTCTTATCCAGGTCACTTCTTACCGAATACGGAAGCACCTACTGAAGAAGAAGCGTTAATCGCATTACTTGCTTTAGGTGGATACGATCCAGATAACATGGATGGTAATCCACTTACGATGGAAAGTGCAGTAGAAATACTTCGTAAAGATGGAAGTGCATTAGCAAGTCTTGAAGAAGAGACTATTTTGAACTTAAAAGAAACATATGTAAATTCGGTAGGATTGTTAGGGAAATATGTACCGAAAGTTTATAACGGAGATATTTTATTCTTTAGATCTACTGTTATACCAGACTGGTTTGATCCTATCTCTCCAAATACGTGGCTAAATTATTTAGATGGGCAAATTGTGCAACACGATATTGATTGTAGACATAAAGATTTATGTCAACCAGGACCACTTACAGAAATTGGACAAGTATTAGCGAAATATTTGCAGGATAAGAAAGGGGTAAGTACAGTATGATGAATCCATTTGAAAATGATAATTACACATATAAAGTATTAAAAAATGAGGAGGGCCAGTATTCTCTCTGGCCTGTCTTTCTTGATGTACCTATTGGTTGGAATGTCGTACATGAAGAGGCGAGTAGGAATGATTGTTTACAATATGTTGAAAATAACTGGAAAGATTTGAATCCAAAAAGTAATCAAGTTGGCGAAAAAATATTAGTAGGAAAACGATAATGAAGGAAAAAATAAATCCAAAAGTAGTTGTAAGTATCGTATATATAACAGCGATGTTTATGGCTGCGATGGATGCAACGATTGTGAATGTAGCACTCCAAACGATAAGTAAAGAACTACAAGTGCCTCCATCTGCAATGGGGACGGTTAATGTTGGGTATTTAGTTAGCTTAGCTGTTTTCCTTCCTATTTCTGGTTGGTTAGGAGATCGCTTCGGTACGAAAAGGGTATTTCTAACCGCTCTTTTCGTATTTACAATTGCGTCTGTATTATGTGGAATAGCAAACGATATTAATTCATTGAATATTTTTCGTATCATTCAAGGTGCTGGTGGGGGGCTTTTAACACCAGTTGGGATGGCGATGTTATTCCGAACATTTTCACCAGAGGAAAGGCCGAAAATTTCACGGTTTATTGTTTTACCAATTGCTGTGGCACCAGCTATCGGACCAATTATTGGCGGTTTCTTTGTAGATCAAATGTCTTGGCGCTGGGCATTTTATATTAATGTACCGTTTGGAATCGTAGCGTTACTATTCGGTCTACTATTTTTAAAAGAGCATATTGAAAAATCAGCTGGTCGCTTTGATTCTCTCGGTTTTGTTCTTTCAGCACCAGGATTTGCGATGCTTATTTATGCACTTAGCCAAGGACCATCAAAAGGCTGGGTTTCTCCAGAAATTATGAGTACTGGGATAGCTGGGATTGTATTCATTACATTGTTCATCATTGTAGAACTTAGAGTAAAGCAACCGATGTTAGATTTACGCTTATTAAAAGAACCAGTCTTTAGAAAAATGAGTCTTATTTCATTGTTTTCATCCGCTGGTTTACTAGGAATGTTATTTGTTTTTCCACTTATGTATCAAAATGTAATAGGAGTTTCCGCATTGGAATCAGGCCTTACGACATTCCCAGAGGCAATTGGGTTAATGATATCCTCACAGATTGTGCCATGGTCATATAAGAAATTAGGAGCTCGAAAGGTAATTTCTATTGGATTAATTTGTACGACGATTATTTTTGTTTTATTAAGTTTTGTAAATCACGATACGAACCCATGGCAAATTCGGGCATTATTGTTTGGTATCGGTATTTTCTTAGGCCAGTCCGTTGGAGCAGTTCAATTTTCTGCATTTAATAATATCACGCCACCTTCTATGGGGAGAGCGACTACTATATTCAATGTGCAGAACCGTATAGGTTCAGCGATAGGAGTTGCTGTTTTAGCTAGCATATTATCTGGATTTGGAAGTAATGAAATACAGAATAATGCACAGTCAGATTTCTTACCATATCAAGCTGCATTAATTGGGTCTGCAATATTTTTACTTATAGCATTACTATTTTCTTTACGTATTTCTGATAAAGAAGTAATGTCAAAGAAGAAAGAAAAAATGTTATCTGTATCAAAAAAAGAGAAAGTACTTGTCAATGAATAACAATTTACGTAAGCTTTTTTAATGAAAATTGATATTCATTGTATAAAGGAGAGTTTACATGATAGAAAGTAAAGTTGTAGATTCTATTCCAACTTTGAATGAGAATGATTGTCAAATATGGTGGGCAAGAATTTCAGATTTACAAACATGGCATTACAATTTGCTAAACGATGTCGAACGAGAGAAAGCAAATTCATATCATCAATCGGCAGATCGTGCACGATTTATAATAGGTTGTGTAATTAGTAGATTAGTTCTTGGTAAAATACTTTCTATGTTACCAGTTCAAGTGCCAATTGATAGGATGTGCCCAGTATGTAAGTTACAACATGGCAGACCGCAATTACCAAAAGGAATGCCACAAATATCTGTTTCACATTCGGGTGAGTGGGTAGTTGTTGCATTTACAAAGTCTGCACCTGTAGGCGTTGATGTTGAACAAATGAATCCAAATGTGGATGTTATGAAAATGGCAGAGGGCGTATTAACAGACAGTGAAATAGCACAAGTTATGAAGTTACCTAATGAACAGAAAATAGAAGGTTTTTTAACATATTGGACTCGAAAAGAAGCAGTACTCAAAGCGACAGGTGAAGGACTAATGATTCCACCAGTAGGTATTACTGTATCAGCTCCAAATGATCCTCCAAATTTGTTGGTTTTTAAGGATAGGCAAGAGTTAGTAGAAAATACAATGATGGAGGATATAAGGCCAAGTGTAGATTATATGGCTTCAATTGCAATATTTAGTAAAGAAGTAACTGAAATTACACAGTTAGACGCAGTAGCGCTTTTAAATTATAAATAAGTTAAATAAAAAAATTTTATAGAAGAGGTGTTCCTCATGTTAGTAGCGGAAAATAGAACAAATGAATTCACTTATAATGTACAAGCAATTAAAAATATTTTATTTTCTGGAGATACATTATCTATTCATGCTTTAGAAAAGCTTTTGAATGATACAGTTCAGTTTGATGTTCTCGAACAAGAGGTACTTGATAGACAGTACATCCCGAAAGAAGCAAAGAATTTCTTTGATAAAAACGGAACATTTCTTTACCGAGTATCTAATGTTAGTTATAAAGGAAAAGTGTTATCTGAGAATCTAATTTTTGCGGACACTTCGTGTTTACCAAATACAATTAAGAGTGAATTAGAGAGTGGAAATATTCCAGTTGAAAAACTCATAGAGAAGATGGAAGTAAGAAGAAACGTATTATACGAAGGATATCAGCCATCTGGGAATATTATTGAATTGTTTGATGGATGCTCTGTTACGGCGAATGTGTATCCGACTAGAAAATATCAAATTGTAAGTAACTGCAAATGTATATTTTATATTTGTGAAGTGTATCATGCTGAGAATATAAAGGAATTACTTAAATAAACAAGAAACCAGCCTATAAAATGGCTGGTTTCTTGTTTATTTAACAGCTTCTTTTAACTCTTTACCGGCTTTAAATGCTGGAACTTTACCAGCAGCGATTTGAATTTCTTCGCCAGTTTGCGGGTTACGTCCTGTACGAGCAGATCTTTCGCGCACTTCAAAAGTACCAAAGCCGATTAATTGAACTTTATCGCCAGATTGTAATGCAGTAGCAATTGTGTCAAATACGGATTGCACCGCTGCAGAAGCTTCCTTTTGAGAAATATCAGCGGATTGTGCCACGTTTTTAACTAATTCTGTTTTGTTCATGTTTTCACCTCATAAAAAGTTTTTTAGAATGAATGTTTTAGTATAATGGATAGTATAGAGAAAGCTATTTATACAGTTAGAAAGAATACTATATAGTTATGTTAATTTCGTTGTAAGAGACTGAATCCCTGCTAATAATTAGGGATTAATTAAGAATTGATGTATAGAAAACGCTGTAATATGAGGATGAGGGGGAGTATATGAATGATTTTTCGTGAAAAGAATGAGAATGAAAGTATATTAATTCGTCAACATGATCATGGTTTTTTAGCTGGAGAGATTGCAAGGCACATAAAAGAAGATTTTTTTGAAAATAAAACATACTTAAAAGAGGCACTAGATGCAATATATGAGCATGATAGAGGATGGATAGAGCTTGATAAAGTACCGATTTTAAATGATTCTAAAAATATCCCTTATACATTTATGGATTGTCCAAGTTCATTGCGCTTTGTCTTTTATACGATTGGTTTAAATGAAATTGAAGAGTCTAATCCATATGGGGCGTTACTGTGTAGTAAACACTTTTTATCATTTCCATTAAATGATAAAGATGAAGAGATGCTTTCATTTTATACAGGGGAATTGGAACGACAAAAAAGAATATTGAAAACGTTAACAAAAGAACAATTTGCGATGTTCGATAAACATTATAGGTTATTAAAGTTTTGCGATGAACTTTCTTTATATGTGTGTATGAATAAACCTGGTGCAGAAAAGGAAGATGAAATTGATTTGTTTAAAGATGGTTTTGAAGGAACAGAAATGTTTAATAGTAAGGTGGAGAAACCTATTCAAGCTGAATGGGTGGACGAGGAAACAATTCGGATTACACCGTTTCCATTTCAAACGGAATTTCATACGTATGTAAAATATAAAACAATAAATAAACGTGAAATTGAAGAAAAAGGGATTGTAAAAGCTGATAGAGAATCGGAAATGGAGAAACAAAACATTCGTTTCATACAATAAGGAGGCGATTTCGATTGAAAGAGTACATGTTAAAACAGGTGGATTACCATGCTTGGGCTAATATACGGTTATTCAATCGACTAAAAGAATTACCAAGCTATGAGACTATTTTTAATGAACAGATACAGAGTGTATTTCCATCAATTAAGGATACTTTTGCGCATATTTATATTACAGATCAAGTGTGGTTACATATATTGCATGGTAAAAGTATGAATGAAGCAATACAAGACCGAGAAAATTTACGAAAACAAATCGAAACTAAATCGTTACATGAATTAGAAAAAATGTTTGAAAACATGGCAAATCAATATAAAGACTTTTTAATTGCAATACAAGACGTGAATGCTGTATTGGTTATCGAGAATCCATATGCAGGGAAATTAGAAACTTCAATTTTAGAGTTAGTACAACATGTCGTAAATCATGGTACATATCATAGAGGAAATATAACAGCGATGATCCGTCAACTTGGTCATTCGTCGACAATGATGGATTTTGTACTGTATTTACATATAGTGCAGAAGGAAGTGAAATAGGTGAAAAAAGAATGGCTTATTAAAGATAAGCCATTCTTTTTATAGTGACTAACTTGCCTGTTTTTTATGACTTTCTTTCAATTTCTCTGCTTGTAAAAAGCGGTTCGTTTCAGCAACAACAATACCACTTAACCCAATAAGGCCAATTAAGTTTGGAATCGCCATAAGTCCATTTGCAATATCAGCAAATGTCCATACGATACCTAGTTTTAAATTAGCACCTATAGCAATCATGACGATAAAGATTGCTTTATAATATTTAACAGCACCTTCTCCAAATAAATAAGCCACGCACTTCTCGCCGTAATACGACCATCCTAAAATAGTAGAGTAGGCAAATAATATAATTGCGATACCAAGAATCATACTACCAGCAGTGCCAAATACAGATTGGAACGCAAGTGTTGTCGCTTCAACGCCAGTTTTACCTGATTTCCATGCACCTGTAGTAATTAATACTAGCCCTGTAATTGTACATACAATAAACGTATCTAGAAAAGTACCAGTCATAGAAACTAAAGCTTGCTTTGCAGGTGAATCAGTTTTTGCGGCAGCTGCTGCAATAGGGGCACTCCCTAAACCAGCTTCGTTCGCAAATACACCGCGCGCCATTCCGATTTGAATTGCAGATGCAATTGTTGCGCCAATAAAACCACCAGCAGCTGCAGTCCCATTGAATGCGCCAGAAAAAATGAGTGAGAATGCTTTTGGAATTTGATCGTAGTGATAGAAAATAATAATAAGCCCAGCAATGATATAAAAGAAGGCTTTAATAGGAACGATATACCCTGTCACTTTCCCGATTTTTTTCACACCGCCTAAAATAACAATGGCGATTAAAAACGACATGAATATACCAGTTAAAGCAGGAGGAAAAGAGAAATTAATTCGCATTGCCTCTGCAACTGAGTTAGATTGCACCATATTACCGATACCGAAAGAAGCAGTTGTGCCGAATATAGCAAATAAAACAGCAAGCCATTTCTTACCTAAACCACGTTCTAAATAGTACATTGGTCCACCTGAATATTCACCGTTTTCATTACTAACACGGTATTTCACCGCAAGAATTGCTTCGGCATACTTTGTTGCCATACCGAACAAAGCAGTAATCCACATCCAAAAGATCGCACCGGGTCCACCGATCGTTACAGCAGTTGCAACACCGGCTATATTCCCCATACCAATCGTTGCCGCCATAGCTGTCATAAGTGCTTGGAAGTGGCTAATATCTCCAGAGGAAGATGTATCTTCTGATTTTTTAAAAGCTAGTTTGTGAGCGTATAATAGTTTACTAAACTGTAACCCTTTTAAACGCACTGTGAGAATGATACCAGTACCAACGAGTAACAACAATGTTGGTAATCCCCACACATAGTGATTGATTTGTTCTAATACTGTACTTACTGTCTCCATCTGTATTCTCCTTTTTATGAAAAAATAAAAACCACTTCAAGTAAATGAAATGGTCTCTGGAGAAACAAGGGATAGAAAAATAAACCGATACAAATCGGCATTTTCTTTCGCTTGTCTCTGTCCTTTTACCTGAGAGATTATCCGCTATAGTAGCGGATTTGCTCCTTCGGTGCTCTTTTTCCTCTGCGCTATATAAAAGCGAGAGGGAGTCTCTCCAGAGATTCGTCCCCATGCAGTTCTACTTGTAAACAAGACCTGAGAGTTTCAAAGTTGATTCAGCAACTTTTTGCCCCGTCGGTAGATCAATAGACCTTCTCCTGAATGGTTCATCCGAATTATAAAATTTATAAAAACTTTGATTGTAAATCAATAAAAACATTATAGACAGACAAAATATGAATTGCAATCATTTTTTATTTTAAAATAGTAAACAGTTTTATTTTTTTGTAAGGCCTAATTTACCTTCAACTTCATTTAAAATAGATAAAGCAATGACAATATGTTGATCCGCAAGTCCTAAAGCATGTTTAGTATTTTCAATTGTTTCATTGGATGGAGTAGAGTTATTTGCTCCGTCTATAATTAAATCTGCTGCGTTTTTCATAAATTTAGAAGCAGTCTTAAATTCAGTTGTGAAATAAATTAGTTGTTCTTGTATTTGTACTTCCGATATATTTTCTTTAATTTTCACAGTGTCTATTTCGTTCATAATTTTTTCATATTGTTTGGAAATAGCATTCATTGTGACTAATAGTTTATCCCTGTCTACTGAATCTCCGTTCATGTTAATCTCTTCCCAGGCAGGCAACCAATCTTTTTCGATGATTTCATTATAATTTGTAGTTAATTCATCAATTTTTGGTTTTAATTTAGTTTTAAAACTTTTTGTATCAATTGTTTCTACGGTAGTTTTTTCGTTATTATTTTTATCTTTAGTTGTGTAGAAAATCGTACAGGTAATAATAAAAATAGAAATAACGATTGTCCATTTATTAAAAAATAATTTCTTCAATGGGTAATACCTCCAAAAAATATCTCTTAATTATAATATACAACAATAATATTGTTAATAATAGAGAATATAGTTTGGAATTGATTTTAATTATATTTTTATATACATAAATAATCAAGATTAGTAAAATGATGAAAGTAATATGTGAGAAAAGCGGGTTTTTAGTGAAAATGAATAGAAGAAAACTAGTTTCAAATATTTCAACGGCTGTGTTATTAGTTGGTTTATTTACACTTATATATTTAAACAAAGAATCTAAAATGGAAGATTTTCCAGTAGCAATGTCAGCGATTCATATTAACGATGATAAGGAAGATGATTATAAATATATAAGTGTAATGCCTATTACAAAGGCTAGTGGATGGGAAAACTTAGGGGAAAACGGGCATACTGTTAGTTTTAAAAAAGGGGAGCGTAAGGTAACTGTATTACATTATCCAGGAGAAATTACGTATTATTTATTTGAACAAAAGGTGAATAAGGGAGATAAGATAAAGTTGTAATTCGTTAAGGGTTACATCTTTTCTTTTGATTCTGAATTATTTGAAATAAAATCAGATAGATGGTTTGATAGATGTAGTGATAAATATGATTAGTTCTATATGAACATAAAAGAGTAATGGGAGGATCATAAAAATATTATGTAAATTAAAAATTGTAAGTGGAAGATAAATTATATTCTAAGGGGGAGTTAAAAATGTTACTAAAAACAATCTACTGTAAAGTGGAAGAAGAGAAAAAAGAGTTATTTTCAAAAGCACAAGAAAAATGGCAAGCTATACAGCATCTAGATGGATTTTATGGACAATTTGGTGGATGGTATGAGGATGAGGCATGTGTATTTACTTTATGGGAAGATAGAAGTGCGTATCAATTATTTATGAATGGTGCTCACGATACCATTTATTTAAATAGTAATCAAGAGGATACGTTTCTTTCATGTGAAATTGAATTGTTTCAAACGTTGTATGATATAACTGATATGCCTTTGAAAGACGTTGTTACAGATGGGTCATTTGTAAGAGTTGCAATTTGTGATGTAAAACAACAGAGAGAAAAGCAGTTTTTACATAATCAAGAGGAAATTTGGAATAAAGGAATGGAGAAAGAAAAAGGGATGATAGGTGGAGTAGTTGGGAAGTCTTTAAAAAATGTAAATCGTTACATAGTGTTAACGTATTGGAATGATGAGATGGCTCATCAAACTTATGTAGAAGAAATTTTCCCTGAGTTGTATAAATTAGCTAATATTCATGAGGATATAGAAAAGGTACAAGGAAAACAAGCTGTATGTAAGGAAGAATGGCTTGTATATTAAGCACAGAAAAAGTGCATAAATGAATGTATAATAAAGATAATTTCTTATAAACAAGAAATTAATAGAAGACGTTATATACCC
>NZ_QOZX01000044.1:0-70774 GCF_008368895.1 Bacillus sp. BB081 | reverse complement strand
CACCATGGAGGGCACAATCACTATGATCATCACCACCATCACGGAGGTGGATGGGGTGTTAGGTGGACTTACAGCTGGCGCATTAACGGGTGCAGCAAGTGGAGGCTACTATCCAGCACCGTACCCAGTAACTTATCCAGCGCCATACCCAGCACCATATCCATATCCGGGGTATCAGCAAATACCATATCCGTATTAAACTAAAAAAGAGGCTTTCCTCTTTTTTTAGTTTAATAAAGTATTTATAAAATATTTCCAAAATAAAGGTGAAAATATGTTAATATTTTGTTATTGTAATTCAAAAACGTATATATTAATTTTAACTTTTATATTATTATCCGTGAATAGTTGTATAGTGTGCTCGAAATTCTATTTCGCTAGTAAAGTAAAGAGGTTAGATATGAGCGGGATTAGTAGGAAACAATGGTCGTATAGAGCTAGTTATAAAGGAATGTAAGAGAATGAATAATGTATAATAAAGTAAGCTAATTATAGCGATAAGAAACTACTATTTATAATTGAAACGGCATTATATTGCTTTTTATTACAAATAATATTATGTTATTTTAATCGGCATATTTCAAAATGTGATGAATGCAAATAGCTATTATTAAGAAATGAAATATCTCTATTTCTATGAAGAGAAACAAGTTGTGTTTTAGTCAGATAGGAAGCAAGGAGAGATGCGCATGCTAGAACAGAGAGCTCATGCAATAAATGAGACTCATGCATTATATGACTCTTCATTGCGAGATTTAAAGTTAGCATTAGATGAGTCTTCAATTGTTGCGATTACAGACCGAAATGGTCTTATTACATATGTAAATGATAAGTTTTGTGAAATCTCCAAATATACACGAGAAGAGTTAATAGGGAAAGATCATCGTATTTTAAATTCAGGGTATCACCCGAAAACATTTTTTCAAATTCTATGGAAGCGCATTTTGAACGGAAAAGTATGGAGAGGTGAGATTCGAAATCAAGCAAAAGATGGGACGTATTATTGGGTTAAAACAACAATTGTTCCATTTTTAAATGAAAAAGGAGAGCCATATCAATTTATTGCGATCCGAAATGATATTAGTAGTAGGAAAGAAGCAGAACAGAGGTTGCGTTTAAGCGAAAGCCGTTATAGGGAGCTTGCATATCATGATGCTTTAACGAGTTTGCCGAACCGACTACAGTTAATAACGACTGTCAACGAGATGATTGCAGGCAAAAAAGAATTTGGTATGATTTATTTTGATTTGGATCGTTTTAAATTAGTAAACGATACGCTAGGTCATATGATAGGAGATTTACTTTTAAGCGAAGTTGCTTCACGGTTGCATTATGTGCTAGGAGAGAAAGACGTTCTGGCTAGGCTGGGTGGCGACGAATTTGTGCTGTTAACAAAAAATCATAAACAAGATGAAATGAGGCAGTTAGCAACATCTGTGTTGTCATGCTTTCAGGCACCATTTATGCTTGAAGGTCATGAAGTATACATTTCAGCTAGTCTAGGACTTTGCTCATATCCGCAAGACGGACAAGATGTTGAAACGCTATTGAAAAATTCGGATTTAGCTATGTACAGTGCGAAAGAACAAGGTAGAAATGCGGCGTGTTTTTTTACAGATGAGTTACGTGCGAAAATAAATCGTAGAATGAAAATTGAATTTGCTTTGCAAAAGGCAATTCGTGATGAAGAGTTAGAGGTGGCGTTGCAGCCTATTATTGATTTGAAAACGAAGAAATATACTGGTATCGAGGCTTTAGTACGTTGTACGACAGAAGAAGGGCCTATTTCTCCAAGCGAATTTATCCCTATAGCTGAAGAATCTGGACTTATTATAAAACTAGGAGACTGGGTATTAGAAAAGTCATGTCGCTTGTTTAAAACATTACCAAATTATCAAGAAGGATTAAAGTTATCTGTGAATTTATCTATACAACAATTAATGCAGAAACGTTTTATTTTGTCTGTACGTAGCATTTTAAAGAGAACTGGCTTTCTCCGAATGTTACATTACAAGAATTAAGAAATATGGGTGTTTTAATTGCTTTGGATGATTTCGGAACTGGTTATTCTTCCTTATATTATTTAAAACAACTACCACTGGATATTGTAAAAATTGATCGTAATTTTATTCGTGAATTTCATTATGATCATGCACAGCCAGAGCGAACGATTGTAAAATCTGTTATTGAAATTGCCCATAGCTTAAATTTAGCAGTAGTTGCTGAAGGGATAGAGACAGTAGAGCAAGAAAGTTTATTACAATCTATGGATTGTGATTATGTACAAGGATTTTATTATGCGAAACCTTTATCTGTAGGAGAGTTAAAAGAAAAGTTAACTACAGATTTTATATAAAAAAGAGAAGCCGGTAGCTTCTCTTTTTTTAATTCATTTTTTGTGAGTTTTTCATTAGTACTGGATAAAGAATAAGACCTAATACGAACAATCCGATTCCTAAGAAGAACGTTTTTAAATCAGCAGTTCCCGTTTTGATAACCCAAATAGAGTATACAAATGCTAATGTAGTAATGATCCCGTCCTTTATTCGAGAGCCAGGCATTATATCATACGTTTCTCCTGTAATAACTAATTTAAATTGAACAACGATAGCGAAATTATAAGCTTCTGATACGGTACCAGAAATCGTTGAGAATAAGAAAATTTGCGTCATCACATTTGTAATAAATAATGATTTTGAAGGACTACCTTTTTTATTTGTTTTCGCGAAAAACTTCGGGAAAAGTCCATTCTTTGCTGCCTGGTAAGGTACTTCTGAACTAACAACGATCCAGCCAACTGTAGATCCAAATAAAGATACAAGTGCAAGTAAAGCCATTATATATGCGCCTTTATTGCCAATTGCTAAATTTAATGCGTCTACTAATGGTTTTTGAGACTCTTTTAAAGCATCTTGCGAGAGAGCTCCCATTGTAAGTAGAGTAATTGACATGTAAATAAGAAGAGCGATAATTAATCCGAAAATGGTAGCTTTTTTTACATCGCGCTGAGATTTTGCGCGGTTAGAAAGCATTACAGCAGATTCAATACCGATAAATGCCCAAAGTGTTGCGATAGCAGCTGAATTGATTTGTCCACCTAACGAAATTGATTGTCCTGCTTCATTCATAAATGTTTGACCGTCTCCGAAATTAGAGGCATTGAAAATGAATAATGTGATTACAATAAACATTGTAAATCCAATAATTTTTGCAATGGTAGCAAGAAGATTCATATTTCCAGCTCGGTCAATATTTTGAGAAAGAATATATTGAATTCCCCATAACATAAGGCTACATACGAGGAAAGTTAGTCCTTTTCCGAGTTCTAGTGAAAATCCGTTCGTTGAAAAAAGAATTTGCTTACTTTGTAACACTGGAAAGAATGTTGATAAATATCCAGCAAAGGAAATAATAACAGATGCGGTTGCAGCCCAGTTCGCAGCCCAATAGCCCCATGCCATACTATATCCTGCAACTTTACCCGCTTTTTTTGAAGGGAACATCGCTTGAGCATAACTTTGTGGTCCAGCTTTTAATTCTGGTTTTCGGATTGCTAAATTTCCAAATACGAGTGCAATCATAAATACGCCAAGGCCTGTAATACTCCATGCGAGTGTAGAACCCATTGGACCTGATACGTGTGCTAAATTTGCTGGGAGCATAAATACGCCACCGCCAACCATATTTCCGATTACAAAAGCTGTTAAAATCCATAATCCCCATTTTTTCGTTTCCATTTTTGTTAACTCCTTTGTAGTAAGTTTTGCTTAAACATCATTTTTTACTAGCTTTTTGGCAATAAAAAAAGAGCCATGTAGATAAAAAATACCTACATGGCTCTTCGCCTAACGTAGGTACAACGGGAATAACCCTTGTACCTACGCGTAATTTTTCCGCTAGGTTTCAAGGGTTACGTATGATGATGATGATGTTTTTGTGCAAATGTAACTACAATTGTTGTATAAGTAAGCATAGTTCTTTGCTCCCTTTCTCCTCTGATTTTGAAGTTAGTATACTACATGTTTTTTTGAATGAAAAGAAAAATATAAAAATTTTTATAAAAATACGTTTTAGAGATTAAATATTTACCTGTATTTTTCCTATACTGGAAAATAAGTGAGAGATTGGCAGAAGAGTGTAGCGTGGTATAATACATATAGAATTAGAAGGTGACAAGGGGCTATTGTAGATGATGAGTAAGTATGAACAAATTTATACAGAAATCAGTAAGTCTATTGATAATAAGCAATTAAAAGAGGGATGCAAAATCCCATCCGAAACTGAATTAATGAAGCAGTATGAAGCAAGCCGCGGTACGGTAAGAAAAGCTGTAGATTTATTACAAGAGCGTGGATATGTTCAAAAAATACATGGAAAAGGTGTTTTTGTTTTAAAGCGAAAAAACATTGAATTCAACTTTGGTGGTATTGTAAGTTTCCAAGAAGAAAATGAACGTTTAGGACGCCATTGTATTACAGAAGTCGTGGAAATGGAGAAAGTAAAAGCGACAAAAGAAGTTGCAAAGCTATTAAATGTGAAAGAGAAAACAGAAATAGATCATATTAAACGAGTACGAAATATTGATGGAGAAAAAGTAATTTTGGATATTAATCATTTTGTATCGGAATATATTCCTGGATTAACGAGTGAAATTGCAGCGGAGTCCATTTATAAATACATTGAGAAAGAATTAGGTCTTCATATTAGTTACTCACAGAGGGTAATTGAAGTGCAGCCATGTACAGAGGACGATAGAGAGTATTTAGATTTAAATGGAACAGACTATGTTGTCGTTGTGAAAAACTTTACGCATTTTTATGATGGAAGTCAGTTCGAATATACAGAATCACGCCATCGTTTAGATATTTTTCATTTTTCGGATGTGGCGCGGAGAAAATAAGGAGATGGAACGAAATAACGTTTCATCTTTTTTTTTATAAAAAAATCACAAACTCGTATATACGAGTGTTGACTAACTTATATATACGAGTTAATATGTAATTGTAAACGGTATCAAAAAAAGAAAAGAGGGACGGGAATATGGGGAAAGACTATCGTCAAACAGCAGAGGAAGTGTTGCAGTATATTGGTGGAAAAGACAATATTGAACAAGCTGCGCACTGTGTAACGAGGCTCCGTATCGCTTTAAAAGATGAAAGTAAAATAGATAACGATAAATTACAGTCTGTTTCATTAGTGAAGGGGGCGTTTCATAACGCTGGAGTATTTCAAATTGTAATTGGTCCAGGAGATGTTGATCGAGTATATGCGGAATTGATAACGCTTGCAGGTATGAAGGAAGCGACAGTAGCTGACGTGAAAGACTCTGGAAACCAAAAGTTAAATCCAGCACAAAAGTTTGTAAAAGTATTTTCAGATGTATTTATGCCGATATTACCAGCCATCGTAACAGCTGGTTTACTAATGGGAATTAACAATCTATTAGGGGCAAAGGACTTATTTTTTGAAGGTAAAAATTTATTAGATGTATATCCAAACTTAAGTGGGCTTTGGGATTTAATTAATATGATGGCGAATACAGCATTCGTATTCTTACCAGCACTTGTCGGTTGGTCAGCAACGAAGCGTTTTGGTGGTAGTCCGATATTAGGGATTGTTATGGGATTAATGCTTGTGCATCCAGCCCTATTAAACGCGTGGGATTATGGTAAAGCAGCGACTGGTTTAGATGGACAAAAGATTGAGTACTTCGATATTTTAGGATTATTTCAAATTGAAAAGGTAGGGTATCAAGGTCAAATTTTACCGGTTTTAGTAGCAGCATTTGTATTAAGTAAAGTGGAAATCTTCTTAAAGAAACATGTACCAAATGCAATTCAATTATTAGTTGTACCAATTACAACGATTGTCGTAACAGGTGTGCTAGCATTAGGAATTATTGGTCCAGTTACACGTCATATTGGAGATTTATTAACAGCTGGATTAGTAGGTGTATATGAAACAGTACCAGTAGTTGGAGCAATATTGTTTGGAGCATTATATGCACCGCTTGTAATTACAGGTATGCATCATATGTTTATTGCTATCGACTTACAATTAATTGCACAGCACGGTGGTACATTCATTTGGCCAATGATTGCTCTTTCTAACATTGCGCAAGGTAGTGCGGCACTTGCGATGTTCTGGATTTCTAAAAATCAAAATGATAAAAGCATGGCATCTACATCAGCAATCTCAGCATATTTCGGTATTACAGAGCCAGCTATGTTTGGTGTAAACTTACGAAATAAATTCCCGTTCTATGCAGCGATTATAGGATCGGCTATTGCAGCTATATTTATTACGTTAAATGGTGTATTAGCACCTGCTATCGGAATTGGCGGATTACCAGCATTTATTTCTATCATTCCGAAATCGATTCCAATGTTTATTGTAGGAATGATTATCGCGGTTGTAATCCCATTTACGTTAACATGGTTATTTGCAAAACGAGTAAAACAGAAGTAGGAGGAAGTTAAACATGAAGGATTGGCATAAAAGTGTAGTTTATCAAATTTATCCGAAGAGCTTTAATAGCTATTACAATAAAGAAACCGGTGATATAAAAGGAGTTACAGAGAAACTAGATTATTTAAAAGAACTCGGAGTAGATTATATTTGGTTAACACCGATATACCAATCACCACAAAATGATAATGGATACGATGTAAGTGATTACTACAGTATTGATCCATCTTACGGAACGATGGAAGAGTTTGAAGAGCTTTTAGAAGAAGCAAAGGCACGTAACATTGAAATTATGCTTGATATCGTTGTAAATCATAGTTCGACGGAGCATAAGTGGTTTAAGGAAGCGAAGGAAGATAAAAATAGTCCATATCGTAATTACTATATTTGGCGTGATGAAAAAAATAATTGGCAATCTAAGTTTGGTGGGTCTGCTTGGAAATATGATGAGAAGACAGAGCAATATTTTTTACATCTATTTGATGAGACACAAGCTGATTTAAATTGGGAAAATAAAAAACTTCGTGAAGAAGTATATGATATGATGCGTTTTTGGCTTGATAAAGGGGTAACTGGATTCCGATTAGATGTTATTAATTTAATTTCAAAAGATCAACAGTTCTTAAATGATGACGGAAGTACGGCGACAAGCGATGGGCGTAAATATTATACAGATGGTCCGCGTGTTCATGAATATTTACAAGAGATGAACCGAAATGTTTTTGAAGGGAAAGATGTAATTACAGTTGGAGAAATGTCATCTACGACAATTGATAATTGTATTAAATATTCAAACCCTGAGCGTAATGAATTAAGTATGACGTTTAGTTTCCATCATTTAAAAGTAGATTATCCGAATGGAGATAAGTGGACGCAAGCTGATTTTGATTTCATTAAATTAAAAAAGATTATGTCTAATTGGCAAATTGAAATGCAAAAGGGCGGAGGATGGAATGCGTTGTTCTGGTGTAATCATGACCAACCTCGCATAGTGTCACGCTTCGGTGATGATAGAAAGTACCGAAATGAATCTGCAAAAATGTTAGCGACAGCTATGCATATGTTGCAAGGAACACCTTACATTTATCAAGGCGAAGAAATCGGTATGACGAATCCTAAATTCGAGTCCATCGAGCGATATCGCGATGTGGAATCGTTAAATATATACGATATAAAGCTAGAAGAAGGATTATCAAAAGAAGAGATTATCGGGATTTTAAAACAAAAATCTCGTGACAATTCCCGTACTCCGATGCAGTGGAATGAAAAGGTGAACAGTGGTTTTACAACAAGTACACCTTGGATTTCAGTTGCTGAGAATTATAAAGAGATTAATGTAGAAAAAGCATTAGAAGATAAAGAGTCTGTATTTTATCATTATAAAAAGTTAATAGAACTTAGAAAAACGTATGATGTAATTACAGAAGGAGAATATGCTATTTTAGATGAAAATCATGCTAAGATTTGGGCATATACTCGTACTACAGAGAGTGAAGTGCTACTTGTTATTAACAACTTCTATGGAGAAGAAATAACGTACTCTGTACCAACACATGCTCAATTAGATGGAATGAAACAAGAAATACTACTGTCGAATTATAAAGATTCCAGCAAGGATATTACAAAACTTAACTTAAGACCATATGAATCAATTGTCTATCGATATACGAAATAAAAGGTTGTATGCCCACGTGGCATACAACCTTTTATTTTAAGACACCACTATACAAAATGCTTACTTCTACCTCAGGTTTGAATTTTACTTTTGCATAATCTTTATTCCAATTTTTTTTCTTCCATAAGTCAGGATGATAAGCGATAAGATGTCTTCCAATCCCGAAAGCATCACAATTTGCTTTTTGTAACTTTTTCGTTATCTTTTTAGCTTCTTTCGTAAGCTGTTTAGACAATTCTTTGTTTAGTTTGGCTCTTTCATCCATTTTGTAAAGATTATCTCTCGGAGCTTCAAGCGCTATAACTTTTAATTGAAGCTTAATGTGAGCATAAACATTTCCTTTTTTATCCGTTGTTATTTTTAAGTCTCGTTTTAATTTTCGATTGCTAATTTCCATTGTTAAATAATCAGATGTCTTCTCTGATTCATCGCTAGTAAGTTTTTGGGTTATACGGGCACTTGTTCCCATTTTTCCGGTTAATAACACGAATAAAACAGAGTGTTTCAAAGGTAAATGCCCAGTTAATTTATCATTATTAAATAAAGCTAACCCGTTTGTAATTACTTCTTTTCCTTTTATTTTTATAGAAGGGAGGGTAAAGTCTTTACCGGGATCTAGCATTTTTGTAGCAGCTGTTTCTAAAGTTTCTTTTGGAAATACACTCATATCTTCTAAGCTTTTCACTTTTTTCTTTAGAAAATCTCCAATTAGTAAATTTCCTACTTTCTTTTTTTCAAGTATCTCGGATGTTTCACCATCTACTGCAATAAGTTTTACTAAAGCAGTTGGGTTTGTTGGGTCCCGAAAGCTGACATCTAAATAAGGTAGTATACCTTTTTTTAGAATTTTGGTTCCTAGTAATTGAACACCATATTTGAAATAGCGAATATTACCAGTCACATTTTTTTTTAGGGCATCGCTTGTATCCCTTATGTTATGCCCAGTTGCTGAATGTATTTCATTCTCGAATGAAGATTGCTCTCCGCTTGAACTTTTTACGAGCTCGATTGTTTGCTGGAGTTTATTCTCTTCCGTAATATCAGATCCAATACTATAAGCTAACCTTGCCTCCCTTAATGGTTCTTGATCCCAGCATCCAGAAAGGAATGAACAAGCACATAATATAGAAAGTAATTTAATTCTTTTTTTGAACATACTGTTCTCCTTTCTTATTTCTTATTACTGAATAAAGTAGAAATAGAAGAGGGAGGACAACAATGAAAATATAGGTGAACTTATCAGTGAAAGTTGAAATTACTTTTAATTCTTCCGGTGTATCTATAAATAAGGCTACACTAAAAGCAATAATACCAACGATTGGAACAGCTTTTTTATGATTAGCAAGATTGAATATATGTCCAATTCCGATTGAAGCAGCACAATAATAACTAGCAATAGAAGCCACAACTGTTATCATCCATATTGGTATGAATAGTAAATCAGTCCGGTCTATAATCCCAATATGTAGAGAACGCAATAAGTAAGCAACTGGCTCTGGAATAAGTTCAATTTGCTTTGGACTAAATACGATAAAGCAAATCCAAACAGTAAAAGTATAAAAAAGAGTTACAAATCCATTAGCGATAGAAATGGCCTTTAGTTTTGCCACAGAATTCCCATTTACTTTTGGGAAAGCGATAAGAATAATTTCAAAACCATACATGGCTGTAATTGTTTCTTTCGATGCTTGAATAATATTCCACCATCCAGCCTCTGTAATGGGGAAAATATAAGAAAAATCAGCCCGCGAGAGCCCAAGTGCAATTAAAAGTGCCATGGGGATAATAAGAATAGAAGCCATGACATAAAATCGTACAATCACTTTAAATGTATTATAGGCTACGTAGCAACAAGCTATTGTAAATAGTATGAGAATGGCAGACCAAGGAGTGGCTTGTAATATCCAAACTTTAATGACATTACAAGCATTTAACATAACCGTCATACCGATAAGGGTAAAATAAAAAACATAAGCAAAACCTAACAGTTTTCCAAACTTATTACCAAATAGCATACAAACACTTTCATACATATCTGCATCAGGAAATCGTTTTAAGAAAAGCCACATAAGTAAAATGATAAGTTGAATTGCCAATCCAGCGATGAGTGCAGAAATCCATCCACCACCTTTAGCAATTGGGTGAAGACGGTTAGGTAGAGAAAGTATACCAACTCCGATTTGGCATTGAATAACGAAAAAGGTAAATTGAACTAGCGAGATTTTACTTTGCGTGTTTGTCACCGTCCTCATCCTCTCTCGTTACATGTTGTCGTTGCATTTTTTTCGGTTTTGGATCATGTGGTCGTTCCCAAAATGACCAAATTGGTAGTCTTACGAAAGAATCTTTCATGTCTTTTATCCGCATCGGGGCAACGGGAGAAAGATATGGTGTATGAAATGAATGTAGTTGACATAAATGAACGAAAGTTATAATTAGACCGAATGAGATGCCTACATATCCAAATATGGCAGCAAGAATCATTAATGGAAAACGAAGAATTCGAACTGCTGAACTCATATCATTTGATGGAACAAGAAAAGAGGAAATTGCAGTTAAAGCTACAACAATAATCATCGTATAAGAAACGAGTCCGGCTTTTACAATCGCATCACCAATTACTAAACCACCTACAATACCGATTGTTTGTCCAACTCGGCTAGGCAGACGAATACCAGCTTCCCGTAATAATTCGAAAATTAACTCCATTAAGAGAGCTTCAAAAATAGGTGGGAGTGGTACTTTCTCTAATGAAGCTTTAATTGTGTACACAAGTTCGAGCGGCAACACATCAGGATGAAAAGCGACAGTTGCAATATAGAAAGCTGGTAAGAGAAAGGCAATTAAAAAACTTACTAAACGAATCATTCGGACGAAAGAACCGACAATCCAGCGGTTATTATAATCATCTGGTGATTGATAGAAAGCGAATAACGTAACAGGTACGATGAGCGCTGTTGGATCTCCGTCAGATAAAATAGCAACTCGTCCTTCCATTAAATTTGCAGCTACTCTATCTGGACGCTCTGTATTTAATTGCTGCGGGAAGGGTGAGAAAGACGTATCCTCTATAAATTCTTGTATGTATCCTGGTGGCATAAGTGCGTCCGTTTTAATTGTTTCTAATCTTCTTTTCACTTCTGTAACTAAATCGTCATTCGCTATATTTTGCATATAAGCAATTGCCACTTTCGTGTGCATTTCTTCACCAAGTGTGAAATATTTAACGACGACATTTGGACTTTTTATTAGCTTACGAATCGAAGCTAAATTGGTTGCTAAATCTTCTACAAAACCAGTATGCGGTCCACGTACAATACCTTCATTATCAGGTTCTGTTATATCTCTCTTTAAAGATAAGGCCGTTTCGAAAATACAAAAACTGTCGACCTGTTCATGAAAATATAAGGATTTACCCTGTAATAAAAGTTGTACCCCATAATTTAAATTCGTTTCTTTTTTCATATTTAACGTAGAAAAAGCTTTATCTAAAGACAAATCTGACCGAGTTAATAAAGGCTCAAGAGCTAATTGATGAATTAAATTTGGGTCTGCTAAAGATTCGATATATATAATGGTTCCTTTTCCATTTTGAAAAGGGACATCTAATTTTTTTATATCATCTGAATGACAGAGCTTATTTTCAATGTAATTAATGTTTTCCGGAAGTGATGGAAACATATGCTTTTGTTTTTTACTCTCTTGTTGTTCTTTTTGCTCTGTCATAATTTCCACCTCTTTTAGTATAAAGTTCCTTCTGTTAATTTTTTCTTTTTGTGATAAATTTATGCTTGGATTATTTAGAAAAAGTAGGGGGATGGAAAGAACGTATATATTTGCGATATTAATATATATCTTTTGTACTATAAGGGGGTAAACCTAGTGGTATGTATAATTACATCATTCGATGAATAGGAAATTTAAGAAAAGCGATTTATAATACTAGTATTGTGTCTTGCCTTTTTAGGTACAGTACACAGCCGGTGATTGGCTAGTGGATGTTCTTTCATTTTGCCAGTGCCGGTTTTTTATTGGATAATAGGGAAAATGAAGTCTTTATAAAGAAAGAAGGGGTTGTTTTGAAGGATGTAAATTCTATCTTTATGAGAGAAAAGATTGCTAGTTCTTATCTTTATTTTATTTCTTTTCTTGGTTTGGTTACTATAACTATATCTTTACTTGAAATTAAAATCCCTTCTCATCCAACAATACTAATATTGTTGTTAATATTTATGGGGATTGCAGAGTATTTCCCTGTAAGATTTTGGAGAGGAACTAGCTCGCTTACTTTTCCGATAATCTACGCTATGAGTTGGCAGTTTGGAATCCATATAACTATTATTGCTCTTGTACTCGTAACGCTAATTATTCACCTGCATCGTCGTTCACCGATACAAAGAATGTTATTTAATAGTACTCAGCATGCGCTTAGTTTGCTCTTGGCGGAATGGTTTTCAAATAAATGTGTGTCTTTATTAATTAACAAGATGGATATGTCAGTTCTATATGAAAATTTAATATCTTTGTTATTATTTTGCGTGCTTTTTTGTTTTTTCAACAACCGCTTTTACGATTTGTTAATGATACTTCTTCCACAGCCATATTCAATCTATCAGTGGTATAAAAAAACTGTAACGGTATTTCTTTGCGAAACTTTTGGTTTCTCTTATGCGGCACTGATGCACGTATTAATTAGTACATATAGTGTGGAAGTACACGAAATTACAGTACTGTTTTTCTTTTTTCCACTTGTAGCAGCTTCAGTTATTAGTTCTTTTTCTGTACGGATAAGGATAGAGAAGGAACGATTATATGAGTTGTTTCTTATTACGACCGAAATTAGTCGAGGATTAACCGGAGGAAAATTGAAACATATTAAACAAGCACTTAAAGGTTTTTTTGGCATACAAGCATATGTAATATGGACAAAAGATGATGGGAATTGGAATATTCTGTTGAAAGATGGGAAAGTGCGCTCGGATATATCTGATGATTCAGAAAAGTATAGGGCGTTTGAGGAACTTCCTAAAAATCTTGTATTTAATGATTGGAAAATTGGTACGGCTCCTGGAGATGAAATATTTGATAGTGTTATACGCTCACTTGTATATTTTCCTCTTATAGTAAATGATGAACTAGTCGGAATGTTTGTTGCAGGGAAAAGTAGAAATGCGGGTTTCTTTCCGGAAGATGTACAGTCGTTAGCTACATTTTCTAACCAATTAGCTAACGTTGTTAAAACAAAGATATTGATTTCTGAACAGGAAAAAAGAATGATCTTAGAGGAAAGAAATAGGATCGCCCGTGAAATTCACGATGGTATTGCGCAAACATTAGCGGGGGTAATATTCCAACTAGAATCCGCGCAGAAAAAATACCGTGATAAACCAAAAGATATGCAGCAAGTAGTTGAGAAAAGCATAAAAGATTTAAGAGGAAGTCTAGGAGAAGTTCGCTATTCTATTTATGCTTTAAAACCATATCCGACACAACAATTAGGCCTTAAGCAGGCAATAGCAAGTAAAATAAAATCTTTAAAACAAGAATATGAACTAGACATTACCTATCATGAAAGAGGTCATGCACGTGCGCTTAGTTTTTCAAAAGAAAGAGTTATATTTGATACATTACAAGAGAGTTTGCAAAACATTGTAAAACATGCACAGGCAAAAAAGGCTGATGTTTTACTCAGCTATCAAAGTGAACACGTGCTTTTAAGGGTTAAGGATAATGGAGTTGGCTTTTCACTATTTGAGTCTATGGTTAAAACGAAGAATGAGCCACATTATGGTATATTACATATGAATGAACAAGCTGACCAATTAGGGGCTACTTTACAGATTGATAGTTCTGTAGGAAAAGGGACAGAAATTACACTGTTAATTCCAGATTCACAAACAAGGGGTGCGTAAAATGATTAAAATATTAGTAGTAGATGATCATGCTTTTTTACGGGATGCAATTCGGAGCATACTAGAGGATGAATCTGATATGAAAGTGGTTGGAGAAGCTAGCTCTGGGGATGAAGTATTGGGAAAAGTAGAAGAATGCGGACCAGATTGTATTTTGATGGATATTAACCTGCCAGGGAAAAATGGGATTGAAGCTACAGAGTTAGTGAAAAAAAATTATCCGAGTTGCCGAGTACTTGTGTTTACAATGTATGAACATGATGAGTATTTAATGGATGCACTTCAGGCCGGTGCTGATGGTTATTTATTGAAGGATTCCTCATCAGAGCAGGTAGTAGCAGCAATTCGAATGTTATATCGAGGCGATTCAGTTATTCATCCGCGTATGACTAAAAAATTAATTACATATCATCAGCAAAAAATGAAAGTAGAATCAAATGAAAATGAACTGACAGAACGTGAAAAGGAAATTCTCTTTGAACTAGTAAAAGGACTTAGTAATAAAGAAATTGCTGAAGTTTTATATATTAGTGATAAAACAGTTAAAATTCACATCAATAAAATTTTTAAAAAACTAAATGTGAAAAGTCGATCGCAAGCAGTGATTTATGCAGTTCGAAATCAATTGGTTCCGTTAGATTAAATAAGAAATCTATCAAAGAACTATCTTATCGCTTTATTTTGTATCACAAAGAATAAAGGACAAGATAGTTCTTTTGTACTATGTAGGCATAGAATCCTTAGAGAAAAGATACTCCTTTTGTTCAATTTTCAGAATAATCAAAATGTGAAATAATAAAAACAGAATTACATTTTAATCTTGTTAATAATTTATTTTGTGAAAATCTTTTATTGGAAATAAATGATGGGGGGCTCTTATAGAAAGAGTAAAGTGAGTGGTTAGCTATATGAGGTATGGGGATGGTAGTGGCGTTGGAAATCTTTCATGATACAAAAGATTGAGATTGATAGAGTTTCCAATGCTACATGGGAATTTAAGAATCAATTTGTTTCAAAAAATAATATTAATAATGGGGAGATGCAATATGAAACGAGGGAAATTTGGAAAGATTCTTATTGGAACGTTAACAGTTGGAATGTTATTGTCTCAAGGAATTCCATATAACGTATTAGCGGAAGAGGTAAATACATCTACTTTAACTGGAATTGATGATGCAAATGCTATCTTAAAAGGCCTTACAAAGGAACAACGTAATGCCTTAAAAACGTTAGATACAAAACCAGGTTTTGTTATTTCGCCAGGTATCAATACAGCAAGTCCTAATAATGTGAATGTGATTATAGAATTTAAGCAAGCGCCTAGCAAAATTGAGGTATTAAAACAAGCGGCTAAAGGGAAAAAGGTAGCTCTTTCAAATGCGGAACAAAAGGTAGGGGCATCACATAAAGGATTTAAAGCAGAGCTTGAACAGCTTCAAAAGAATAAAGAGAAAGGCACAAATTTAAAATCTGCAAAAATAATAAGAGAATATAAGAATGCTTTTAATGGTGTAGCGATGTCTTTACCAGCGAATATGATTGAAGACTTAGTTCGTACCGGTATCGTTAAGCGCGTATGGGAAGATCATGAAGTTAAAATTGATTTGCCGAAAGAAACAGCTAAGACTGCTGTTGAACCAAAAATGGCAGATAGTGTACCACAAATTGGTGTGGACAAGCTGCATGCTGAAAAAATAACAGGTAAAGGAATTAAGGTAGGTGTACTAGACACAGGTATTGATTACAACCACCCGGATTTGAAAGATGCATATAAAGGATATCGTGCAAAGCAAGGTGAGGATCCAAGTAAAATAGACCCGAACTCAATAAAAGGATGGGACTTTGTTAATAATGATGCTGATCCAATGGAGACAACGTATAAGGATTGGCAAAATTCTGGAGGATATCCTGAGATTTATGATGGAAGTGCATATTATACATCCCATGGTACACATGTAGCTGGAACAATTGCTGCAGACAAACAGAATAATGTGGATTATGCAGTGAAGGGCGTTGCTCCAGATGTAGACTTATATTCATATCGCGTATTAGGTCCATATGGAAGTGGGCAAACAAGCGGTATTCTTGCTGCGATTGATAAAGCAGTGAAAGACGATATGGATGTTATTAATTTATCACTAGGTGCGTCTATTAATGATCCTTTATATCCAACTTCTGTTGCAGTGAACAATGCGATGTTAGCTGGTGTAGTTACAGTAGTAGCAGCAGGTAATAGTGGTCCGGGAGAAGGTACCATTGGATCACCTAGTGCAGCAGCACTTCCAATTACAGTTGGAGCAAGTGACGCTGCGATGACTATCTCAACGTTTTCCGCTGATGCAGGTGATTTACATGTGGATAAGATGATGATACTTGGAAAAAGCTTTACTGATAAGATTGAAGATTTGAAAGGTCAATCTTTATCGGTTGTATATGCAGGGCTTGGGAAATTAGGTGATTTTACAGGGAAAGATGTAAAAGGGAAGTTAGCTCTTATCCAACGCGGTGAGATTACATTTGATGAAAAAATTAAAAATGCGAAGGAAGCAGGCGCAAAGGCGGTAATTGTATACAACAATGTAGATGGGGAAATTACAAGTTATCTTGGGGAAAGTACTTCATCTATCCCATCGTTCCGCTTAACAAAAGTAGATGGTGAGAAATTGCAAGCAAAAGCTGTACAAGGAGATGTTGCGTTAGCGTTTGGAGAACTTAGTAATGTAAAAACAGAGGGAGATCACTTAGCTGATTTCAGCTCCCGTGGTCCTGCAACTATAACAGATGATATTAAGCCGGATATTGTAGCACCAGGTGTGTCTATTTTCTCAACTGTTCCTGAATATATTAATGATCCAAAGGATGGAGAAAATTATCCGGTAGCGTATGGACGTATGTCAGGTACATCTATGGCAACTCCTCATACTGCTGGGGTAGCAGCACTCATTTTACAAGAACATCCAAGTTATAGTCCATTTGAAGTAAAAGAAGCACTTATGAATACCGCAGTTGACTTAAAAGAAGAGCGTTCTGTATTTGAGGTGGGCTCAGGACGAATTGATGCATATCGTGCAGTTCATGCAGATACATCTATTGAGGTTATCGATAAAACATCAAACGTTGTAAATGATGAAGAAGTAGAAATTGAAGAAAAAACAGGTTCTATTGCATTCGGGTATAAAAATCAATTGGGGAATGAGCCAATTAAAGATAGTCGAAAAGTCCTAATTAAGAACAATAGTAAAACAGACGGAAAAGAGTTCAAATTAGAAGTAGAGTTTTCACCTACAAGTGTAGGTGTGCAAGATGCAGCAAAGAATGGTGTGAAGCTAAACGTACCGGATTCTATTAAAGCAGCTCCTGGTACATCAGAGGAAATTAGCCCTGAAATTATTATTCCAGAAAACGCTGAATTTGGTAGATATGAGGGCTATATTCATATTACAAATAAAAACAACGAAAAAGAAGTATATCAAGTGCCATTTGCAGTTAAATTCACGGAAAAAGGGATTGCGTCTGTAGATTTACTGAGAGATGCAATGGCAACAGACGCATCTAAATTCCACCCATTTATGGAGAGACCAAGTTCGCCTTTGACATTTAAGGTAAATAGTCCTCTTGAAACTATTGATGCAGTTGTGAAGGACCGAAAGACAGGGAAGGCATTAGGAGTCGTTGGTACACTTGATGCAAGTAGTCTAACACCGAATGTTGAATATATGATGTTTTCTGGTATGGGAGGGTATGTACTTCCATTTACAGGAGATCCAGCTCATCCAATTGGGGATAAACCTGTTATGTTGCCTGATGGAGATTACGAATTGAACTTCGTTGGATATGATAAGGAAGGAAAATCGTATACAAAAGGCGATAGCATTATCATTGATAATGTTATACCGGAAATGAAATTTAAGGATGTACAACCTGGTATACACGAAGTAAATGATTCTATGTTTAAAGAAGAAGACGGCCAACGTGCATTATGGGTGCATGGTAATATTTATGATTCTACAGTAGATGCATTAAAAGCAAAAGGCTTGCAGTATGATCAAAAAGCGAATCAAATTGTATATTATCAAAACTCAGCCTTCCCATCAGGTTGGTTGAATACAATTCAAGCAAATGGTGATTTTAAATTTGGAGTACTTCCAGAGGAAATAAATGAGCCGTTAAATTTAAGATTATTTGGATA
Organism: Bacillus sp. BB081; assembly: GCF_008368895.1. NCBI lineage: Bacteria > Bacillati > Bacillota > Bacilli > Caryophanales > Bacillaceae > Bacillus > Bacillus sp. BB081. Next base: position 52,530 of record NZ_QOZX01000044.1, on the reverse strand, counting down.
TGACCTTGCCACTGCAGGGAATATGGCAACTGGGTATAAAGATTATGTCTTTGTAAAAGAAGGGACAGAATACGCTGTTCCAAGTTATGACAAAGATAAAATAAAATTAGGTGAAAAAATTACGTTAACTTTGAATCTCAATAATGTAAAACAGCTTATGTCAGGTACATTTGAAATTCCTTATTACAAGCAGCTCTTTAAATTTACAGATGTGAAACCAAATCCAGCACTTACGGAATATGTAAAACAACATGGACTGAACCTTAAATTAGAAGATCCGAAGGTAAGTGAAGAAGGAGCTTGGGAAAACAAGGTGAAAGTTGGCGCGTCATTGGAAGGAAAAGAATTTAAAGGATTGGATGGTGATACACCATTTTTAGATGTTACATTCGAGATGACGAGCGATGAATACTTTAATGATTTAACTGCATTTGGAGTAGATAAGTTCTCTTATACAAAAGTTGGTGCAACAGAAGGCAATGAGATTCCTGTGTTTAAAGATAAATCTTTTGCTATTGTTTCGAAACATTCAACGGTTACAGGATATATTGGTCCCGAAGCTTTCTTGAATGAAGATGGGTATTTAGGTAAGAAAGACTATACAAAACTAGGAGCAAAAGTGTACGCAGTTGGCAAGGATGGAAAGAAATATACAGGAACGATTGGTGATAACGGACAATTTGAAATTCATAGTGTTCCAGTAAGCGATAAAGAATATGATATTTTCGTAGAAATGCCAGGTCATTTAAATAGTAAATTAACAACAAAAATAGGGAAAATGCAGGATGGGGAATTAGTGGGACAAAACTTTAGAGCTGACATGGATGATAACCTTGCAGGTGATGTAAACGGCGATAAAATGGTAGATATTCAAGATGCTAGAATAGCAGCTTTATCGTATGGAAAAGGAAAAGTATCTGTAAAAGATGGAGATATAAATCAAGATGGTGTTGTAGATGAAACAGATATTCGTTTTATTGAGAAAAACTTCTTGAAAAAGGGCCCAGATGCTAAAGAAAATCAGAAACCGAAAGAAAATGTAGGGCCAGTGACATTAGATAAAATCTTACGCTCTATTGGCTTAGAACCAAAAAAATAAGTGGACAAACTTCTAGAGTAAATAATGCAATCAGACAATGAATATTAAATGAAATGAGATTGGCTAACAAATAACCGGTAATGATATACGGTAACATTACCGGTTATTTTAAAAGTAATAGTTGTTTGGGTACATGAAGTAATTAGCTTAAAGGTAGCTCGCTTTCGTTATGGGACAAGGTAGTTGGTTAATTAGTATTGTTTGTGGGATGGAAATTAGGTTTGTAGTTTGAACTTTAAAAATAGGGGGACTTGTGAAATGGGTATGAAGAAAAAACTTGGTATGAGCGTTGTAACTGCAGCATTGGGCTTATCTTTAATTGGCGGGGGAACATATGCGTATTTCAGTGATAAGGAAGTATCACAAAACACGTTTGCAGCGGGTACTTTAGATTTGAGTGTAAATCCTGAAGTTGTTATTAATGTCAACAATCTGAAACCAGGTGATGAAATGGAGCGCGGTTTTCAATTAGTTAACAAAGGAACCTTAGCAATAGGAGATGTAAAACTCCTGACAGATTACAGTGTAATCGATGCGAAAGGGGATAATGGAAATGCTGATTTTGGTGAGCATATCCGTGTTGATTTCTTGTGGAATTTGGATAAAAATGAAGTTCCAATTTGGTCTACTACATTGTCTGAATTAAAGGTAGCAACACAAAATGGAAGTATTCCTGATCTTGTACAAAAAGGTGTGGTAGACCGAGAAGGAAATGGACTTGCTCCTGGTGATGATGATACTTTCTACGTAATGTTCACATTTGTAGATAACGATGAAGAGCAAAATGTATTTCAAGGAGATTCATTAAAATTAAATTGGACTTTCAATTCAATGCAGGCAAAAGGTGAAGAGAAATAAAAATAAATGTTATATACGAGAATTAATTGATGAAGAATTGATAAATAGAACTTTTAATAGTGTAAAGGTTGATTTAGTGAATCAACCTTTTTTGTTTTTAGATTTTTTATAGTATTCATAGAAGTACTCCTAATATTTATGCCAGATTGAATAGAGGCTATATAGGAGTGATGAGAACATATGCTTTTTGCTATTATCTTGTTGTGAACTCTTCTGTTCGGCCATACTTTCCATCTCCTTTTCATCGAAATCATTTATGTTAAGTTTTTTCTTTTTTTATAAAATTACGCTTGGATTATTTTTGGGTAAAAAAGCTTGAAAGTTACGTTACGTCACCTTTTATACTATAGAAAATAGGATATAGGGGATGAGATAGATGACTTTAAGGAATATGTGGGGATGGAAAGAAATCTTATATTTATTTGTGTTTGTATTCATTATTGTTCCAGTAACAGTTGAATCTCTTTTTTATGATTATGCTTTAAAAATAATAGGTAACTCATTATATGCTGGAGTATTAATGGGACTTATAATGGCAGTGATATTTACTACCGTAGTTTATCTTTTTTGTATAAAAAGATATAAACTCTCGTGGAAAGATATCGGAATTCGGAAGCTTTCATGGAAAGATTTCTTATGGACAGTTGGAGCGGCTATTCTCTTAATTGGAGTTAGTATTGCTGTATTAGTGATAATGGAGAAAATGGGTATTTCTTTTGAAAACAGTAAGACGGAGACAGTTAAAAATGATAAATCAATATATTCGTTCTGTATTGCGGTAATTGGAGCAGCGGTTATATCACCAATCTATGAAGAGATTTTATATCGAGGTGTTTTTTATACATTTTTTCGTGATAGATATGGTATATGGGGCGGTATGTTTATAAGTTCCACAATATTTACCGTTGTCCATATTCCTACATATAACACATTGCCGGTTAATTTTTTGAGTGGGGTAGTATTTGCATGGTTATATGAGAAAACAAATTCTATTTTATCAGCTATGATTGCCCACGCATTATTCAACTTCATAGCAGTACTTCTAACATTTGTGTCGAATTAAGAAGATATATAGGAGGGATTACATATGGAAATAGCTGTAGAACGTGTTTTTACAAAAGGAGTTTTAAAAAGAGCAACGAGTTTGTTTCGTGTAACAGTGGAAAAAAAGCCACTTGGAGATTTTGAGAATTATATTTTTAAGGCGAAGAGTGATAATGATGAAGACTATGTATTACGTTTAACGCATTCTTCGCATCGCTCTAAACAAGAGGTAGAGGCTGAACTAGATTTTTTACGTTATGTTGCGGAAAACGGAGCAAAGGTAGCAGGACCTCTTTACTCAGCATCTCAAAATCTTGTAGAAGAAATAGGAGCAGAGGATGGAACTTTCTTTTTCGCTTCCTTATTTACATATGCAAAAGGTGAGCAAGTAAAAGGAAAAGAATCACCTTATTGGGGAGATGCTTACTTTGAAGCATGGGGAAAAGCCATTGGCCAACTACATCGCCTAACAATGAACTATCCTAAAACAGATTATCGTGATACGTGGGAAGAAGATGAGAGCGGGATTGTTAATGAATTAGAAGATGAGAAAGTGAAAGAGATTGCTGCTGTATTAATGGATGAAATAAAGGCTCTTCCCATTGAAAGAGAAACGTTCGGCCTTATGCACGGTGATATTCATCCAGGTAATTTTCATTATGATGGAAAAGAGCTAACAATCTTTGATTTTGATGATGCAGCTTATAATTACTTTATACATGATTTAGCGATGGTTCTCTATTACTCTGTTCTATTTACACCGTGGACAGCGGAAGAGAAGACAAAGTTTGCTCGGAAACAGCTACAAGTGTTACGAAAAGGCTATGAGTATGAGCACAGACTAGCGGATAGTTGGTATGAATCGTTACCGTTGTTCTTACGTCTACGTGATATTGGTTTATACGGTACGCTTCAAAAGAAGTTTAAAGGGAAAGATATGCCAGATAACTTCCGAGAATTATCAGAAGAGCTATATGAAAGAATTATAAAAAGAGAAGCAATTGTGAATATATAATACATTTTTGTGAAAACAAAGTATACAGAATAAATGTATGCTTTGTTTTTTTATACAAAAATATGTTTGTTTTATTAAAATAATATTGTTATAGATTCGGTATACACTTATAATTTTATATATATTCTGAATATTCTTTATAAAGAAGGAGGGGGAATGTTGGAAGCTTTCGTAAATTGGTTAAATAATATTGTTTGGAGTCCAGCACTTGTTTATTTATGTTTAGGAGTAGGTTTATATTTTTCCATTCGAACGAGGTTTTTACAAGTAAGGCATGTAGGCGAAATGGTGAAGCTGACATTTCAAGGTGAAAAATCAGAGGCTGGTGTTTCTTCATTCCAAGCGTTAGCACTTTCGTTATCAGGGCGCGTTGGGACAGGGAATATAGCTGGGGTAGCAACAGCGGTTGCATTCGGTGGACCAGGAGCTGTATTTTGGATGTGGGCAGTGGCCTTTTTAGGAGCAGGATCAGCTTATGTAGAATCTACATTAGCACAAATATATAAGACGAAACATCAAGGGCAGTTTCGTGGTGGACCTGCTTATTACATTGAAAAAGGTTTAGGTGTGAAATGGTATGCATTAGTATTCGTTGCAGCGACAATTCTTGCAACGGGGCTTTTATTGCCAGGTGTGCAAGCGAATAGTATTGCTGTAAGTTTAGAAACAGCTTTTGGAATTAACACTACCGTATCAGGGGCTTTATTAGTTGTTGTATTAGCTCTTATCATCTTCGGTGGAGTAAAGCGAATTGTTAACGTGGCACAAGTTGTCGTACCGTTTATGGCAGTTGGTTATATTTTAGTAGCTTGCGTTATTGTTGCTATGAATATTGAAAAGTTGCCAGAAGCATTTATGTTAATTATAAGAAGTGCTTTTGCATTAGAGGCGGCTTTCGGTGGTATTATCGGTTTAGCAATTTCTTGGGGAGTAAAACGTGGTATTTATTCCAATGAAGCAGGGCAAGGAACTGGACCACATGCAGCAGCTGCTGCGGAAGTATCACATCCAGCTAAACAAGGTTTAGTGCAAGCATTTTCCGTTTACATTGATACATTATTTGTTTGTTCAGCAACAGCATTTATGATGATTATTACAGGCATGTATAACGTATTTGATGCAAGCGGAAAAAACTTTATCGTAAATAAATTAGATGGTGCTCAGCCGGGACCGGGATATACACAGGCAGCGGTAGAATCTGTTTTTCCTGGATTTGGAAACGCTTTCGTTGCAATCTCGTTACTATTCTTTGCATTTACAACAATTATGGCGTATTACTACATTGCAGAAACGAATATCGCGTACTTAAATCGTGATAAAGACCGTCCTTGGCTGTCTATGGTACTAAGATTTGTATTTTTAGGAGCTGTATTCTACGGCTGTATAAAAACAGCAGCAACAGCTTGGGCTTTAGGTGACATTGGTGTAGGAATTATGGCATGGGTAAATATCATTGCGATTTTATTATTACAAAAACCTGCATTAGTCGCATTAAAGGATTATGAAAAGCAAAAAAAAGAAGGAAAAGATCCAGTATTCGATCCAGGGCCATTAGGAATTAAAAATGCTGATTTTTGGGAGCATGAATACGGGAAAGATAAGAAAGAAGAAGTATCTTAATGGAATAGAAATGAAAAAGCAAAGGGAAAATCCCTTTGCTTTTTTTTATGGGCAAAATGAGGCAGGTAGTTATTTTTTTGCCTATTTTTGAATATAAAAAGAATGTACATGCTTTGTTAGAGGAAGGGGGGAGTATGTTGATAGAGTTTCGTAACGTAAATAAATATTATGGCAACTTTCAAGTGCTAAAAGATATTAATGTGCAAGTGAAAAAAGGTGAAGTGGTAGTAGTTGTTGGGCCTTCGGGATCAGGAAAAAGTACATTACTTCGGTGTATAAACCAGCTAGAGTCAATTACAGATGGAGAATTAATTGTACAAAATACAGAGGTACACAATGCAAAAACAGATATGAATGAATTACGCCGAAATATTGGGATGGTTTTTCAGCATTTTTATTTATACCCGCATAAAACAGTTCTTCAAAATATTACACTAGCACCGATCAAAGTAAATAAAATTTCAAAAGAAGAAGCAGAGAAAACAGCGATGTTTTATTTAGAGAAAGTAGGAATCCCGGAGAAGGCAGGTGTATATCCACATCAATTATCCGGAGGACAACAGCAAAGGGTAGCAATTGCTAGAGGACTCGCGATGCAGCCGGAAATTATGCTATTCGATGAGCCTACGTCTGCTCTTGATCCAGAGATGATTGGGGAAGTACTTGATGTTATGAAAAAGCTAGCTAAAGAAGGGATGACGATGGTCGTCGTCACGCATGAGATGGGATTTGCGAGAGAAGTAGCAGATCGAATTTTATTTATGGATGATGGCAAAATTATTGAGGATACAACGCCAGTACAATTCTTTGCAAGTCCTGAACAAGAAAGAGCTCGTCTATTTTTAAGAAGAGTGTTAAATCATTAAAGGGGGAGTTTTATGCTTAAAATGAAAAAGTTGTTTATGTTAATCGTATTTTCATGTTTATTCGTACTTGTCGTTGCTGGATGCGGAAGTAAAAAAGATGAGGCGAAAGAAACGAATACGAAGCAAGGCGGAGCTGTGGAGCAAATTAAGAAGCGCGGGAAATTAGTAGTTGGAGTGAAGAATGATACGAACTTATTCGGATTAAAAAATCCTTCCACTGGGCAGGTAGAAGGATTTGATGTTGATGTCGCGAAAGCACTTGCAAAAAAGATTTTTGGAGATGAAAAGAAACTAGAATTAAAAGAAGTAACGTCTAAAACACGTATTCCACTACTGAAAAATGGTGATATTGATGCAATTATCGCAACAATGACAATTACAGAAGAACGTAAAAAAGAAGTGGATTTTTCAGATGTATATTTTAAAGCGGGACAATCGTTACTTGTGAAAAAAGGGAGCGATATTAAAAGTATTGATGATGTGAAAAAGGGTGTGAAAGTGTTAGCTGTAAAAGGTTCAACGTCTACAAATAATATTCGTCAAAAGTCACCAGAAGCGACTGTATTAGAATTTGAAAATTACAGTGAGGCATTTACGGCGTTAAAAGCAGGGAAAGGCGATGTTTTAACGACAGATAATGCAATTCTTTACGGCATGGCAAAACAAGATTCAAATTATGAAGTTGTAGGGAAAATTTTCACGGATGAACCATACGGAATTGCAGTGCAAAAAGGTGCAGATGATTTGACAAAAGAGATTAATAGCTTACTAAAAGATATGAAAGCGAATGGGGAATACGATAAATTGTATGAAAAATGGATTGGACAAAAACAAGAGAAGTAAAGTGAAACTTTAATTAGTGGGGCTTTATTTCTAGTGAATAGTAACAGTGAGAGGATGAGGGATGCTCATCCTCTTCTTGTAAAGAAAGAGGGGAGAATATGTGCCTGATTTTTCTATATTAACGAATAATATTGATATGTATGTAGAAGGCTTTAAGTATACAGTTATGTCTAGTGTAATTGCATTAATAGGAAGCTTTATTTTAGGAGTAATTTTGGCTGTAATGCGTATTGCACCGATTCGTATTTTAAATTGGATAGGGTCAGCTTTTGTGGAGTTTGTAAGAAATATTCCACTCGTATTAATTGCATTTATATTCTATTTTGCTTTACCTGTAATAGGAATTACTTTAAATGGGTTTGTAGCAGGAACAGTTACGCTTACCGTATATACGGCAGCGTTTATTGCGGAAGTTATTCGCGCTGGTATTTTATCAGTCGCAAAAGGTCAAATGGAAGCAGCACGTTCCTCAGGATTGACTTATACGCAAGCAATGTACCATATCGTTTTACCCCAAGCGATGAAAATCGTAATTCCTCCTCTAGGAAATCAATTTCTCAATTTAGTAAAAAACTCTTCCATACTCGGAATTATCGCTGGTACGGATTTAATGTATCAAGGAGACTTAATTTCAACGAAGACATTGGTTACGTTCGACGTCTATATATTTGTCGGGATGTTTTATTTAATATTAACAATTCCGCTCAGTATGCTAGTGCGTTATTTAGAAAAACGCTTAGCAAAGGAGGCGGCGTAAATGGATTTTAAGGGAGCAATTACAGGAGATCATATTCTGTTTTTATTAAAAGGATTACTTATAACGTTAGAGGTAGCGCTTGTAGCAATTGTACTCAGCTTTATTATTGGTAGTATAATAGGGATATTGCGCTACATGAAAATCCCTGTCGTCTCACAAGTATTAGGAATTATCGTTGAAGTGATTCGAAACTTACCACTACTTTTAATTATATTTTTCACATATTTTGCGCTTCCAGAAGCAGGCTTGAAATTAGAAATTATAACAGCTACAATTGTTGCTTTAACAATATTTGAAGCAGCAATGATATCTGAAATTGTTCGAAGTGGTTTATTATCTATTGAAAAAGGACAGATTGAGGCTGCAAGATCTTCAGGATTAACGTATGTTCAAGCGCTTTGGCACATTATTTTACCACAAGCATTAAGAAGAATGGTCCCGCCGCTTGTTAGTCAGTTTATTTCATTGCTGAAAGATACATCATTAGCAGTTGTTATATCACTGCCAGAGCTTATGCATAATGCTCAAATTATTAGCGGGCAGAATGTAAATTATATGATTCCAACGTTTATAGTAGTAGCCTGTATGTACTTTATCGTAAATTATAGTTTATCAATTTTATCGAGAAGATTAGAACACCGTTAACTCTTACAATATATGTAAGGGTTTTTCCTTGTTTCTCCTTATTTTCCTCTAATTAGAATATAAATCTCGCGATAATTCGATTTTTTATATTATTTTATCAGAAAAGTTTTAATTTTATATAGAAATTGTAATCGCTTTCGTGTATATTTTTATTATCAGAAAATTTTAACAAGATATAGGGGTATCGGTAGGGGGAGGATTCAGATGCAGCAACCAACGAATGAGAAATTACATCGTACGATGAAGAGTAGACATTTATTTATGATCGCACTAGGTGGTGTAATCGGAACTGGTTTTTTCTTAGGTTCAGGTTACACCATTAATCAGGCTGGACCAGGGGGAGCCATCCTTTCATATTTAGTAGGCGGATTTATTATGTATTTAACAATGCTTTGTCTTGGAGAGTTAACGGTAGCGATGCCAGTTTCAGGTTCTTTCCAAAAGTATGCGACGAAGTTTATTGGACCAGGAACGGGCTTTATGATCGGCTGGCTATATTGGCTTGGCTGGGCAGTGACAGTAGGTTTAGAGTTAACATCAATCGGTTTAATGATGAAAAGATGGTTTCCAAATGTTGATGTTTGGGTATGGTGTCTCGTATTCGGCGTTATTCTATATGCGTCAAACGCAATTTCGGCGAAAAGTTATGCTGAATTAGAATTTTGGTTCTCTAGTATTAAAGTAGTGACAATTCTTGCGTTTGTTGTTCTTGGTGGTGGTGCATTATTAGGGTTTATATCATATGACGGAAAAGAAGCAGCACCTCTTTTCTCTAACTTTGTAAGCGATGGTGGATTGTTCCCGAATGGACTAGCTGCCGTATTACTTACAATGATTACGGTTAACTTCTCATTCCAAGGAACAGAGTTAATCGGGATTGCAGCGGGAGAAAGTGAAAATCCAGAAAAAACAATTCCACGTGCAATTCGTAATACAGTATGGCGCATTATGTTATTCTTCATTTTAACAATGACGATTTTAGTAGGGTTAATTTCTTGGAAAGAAGCAGGGGTAATTGAAAGTCCATTCGTAGTCGTATTTGATAAAATCGGTATTCCATACGCAGCTGATATTATGAACTTCGTTATTATTACAGCGTTACTATCTGTAGCGAATTCAGGATTATATGCGGCAACTCGTATATTATGGTCACTTGCAAATGAAGGAATGGCACCAACATCTTTCAAGAAAGTAAATAAACGAGGTATTCCAATTACAGCGCTAGTCGTAACGATTGCGGTAGCAGGGTTATCTTTATTCACAAGCTTCCTTGCAGAAGATACAGTATACATGTACTTATTATCTATAGCTGGTTTATCGGCTGTTTCAAGTTGGATCATTATTGCTCTATCTCAACTTCGCTTTAGAAGTCAGTATATAAAAGGTGGAGGAAAGTTAGAGGACTTAAAGTATAGAACACCGTTATATCCAATTGTTCCTATTTTAGCCTTAATTACAAATAGCATCGTTGTTATTAGTTTGGCGTTTATTCCAGAACAAAGAATGGCGTTATACTGTGGTATTCCATTTATCATTTTCTGCTATATATATTATTATATGAGTAAGAAACGGAAGAAACCGATGAAAGTGGAGATGGAAGCGAAGTATGAAAATAAAAATTAAGCATGATGGTATAGAGGCAGATTTATCGTATGGTCCATTAGCGATTGGAAAAGAAAATGGGTATTCACCGTTACAATTACTCGTTTCTTCTATCGCAGGATGTAGTGCAATTGTCTTTCGAACAATTTTAGAAAAGAAACGTATTACATACGATACGTTTACAATTGAAACGGAAATTGGTAGAAGTGAAGCTTTATCAAAACCAGTTGAAAGTGTTCATTTGCACTATAAAATTAAAGCACAAAACATTACAGAAGAGCAATTGGATAAGGCACTACAACTTGCAGTGAAAAATTGCACGATTGTTCAATCGGTAAAAGATAGTATAAAAGTTACGGAAACAATTGAACTAATAAAGTGAAACATAAAAGCGTGAGAATATGGCTCTCACGTTTTTATGTTTTTAATAAAGGGGAAAATATGATGGAATGTTTAGGATGTAAATTAGCAAACGAAGAAGAAAAAATATATAAAGTATATGAAGATGAATATGTAACATGCTTTTTAGATCATGAACCTTTTTATCCAGGACATACTTTAATTGTGCCAAAGCAGCATGTTGTAGAAGTGGACGAATTAAATGACGTTGTAGCAAAATCCATTATGGATGCTTCAAAGCTTATTACAAAAGTGATTAAGTCATTATATAAACCAGATGGAGTTACAATTTGTCAAAATGGTGGAGTCTTTAACGAGTTAACGCATTATCATATGCATGTCGTACCAAGATATAAAGAGCGCTCGTTTGCTGAGTTTTATATGGTACAACCTGGAGAGAAGCAGAATCATAACTTTGAAGAGACAAAGCATTTGTTAAAAAAAGAGATAGAGAAGATACTACTTATTGAAAAGGAATAAGAGGGATGTTCTTAATGGAACAGTCAGGAAAATTCTAATAAACAAAAGCTCAATTTCTCGTTTATTCTATAATTAAATTTTATCTATAAAAAGATTTTGCAGTGTCACAAAGTATAGCGCTCATTCGTTATATAGAGTGAGAGGAGGAATTATATGAAAGTTACAAACAACGATTATGAAAAGATGGAAGAGCTATACGAGTTGTATGAACAAAAAATTTATTATGTAGCTTATTCTATTTTAAATAATATTCAGCAGGCTGAAGATGCGGTTCAAGAGACGTTTATTACTCTTTATAAGAACTTGGAAAAGCTCCATAGCTTGAGTACTGAAGAGCTTAAACGCTACATTTTGAGGGTCGCGAAAAATAAGGCGATTGATAGTTATCGGAAAAATAAACGACATGAAACATTTTTAGAAGAATATGAAAGAGAATCAATAGAAGCAGTAGATGGAAATATTGAAGAGTGGGAAAAACGTAAAATGTCTGAGGTTCAAATTGATACTTTGCTAAAAGAGTTAAATGAATCTAACAGACAGGTGTTTAAGTACAAAGTCTTCTATAACTTAACGTATCAAGAAATTTCAAGTGTTATGGGGATAACGGAGGTCAATGTCCGCAAGCAGTTTGAACGCGCTCGAAAACGAGTCCAAAATATGATAGGAGGTATACAACATGACGAATTCAAAGAACTCCAAAGAAATATATGAACTTGCTGAAAAAATTGCTTTAGATGATTTTGATAAACTCGAAGAACAACATGAATTTTCACATACATATACGCGCAAAAAGAAATTGTTTATGGAGGAAATGAAGTTGAAAGATGGACAACCGCAGAAAAAGCGTAAAAGACATCGTATGTTAATCGCTGCTGCTTGCTTATTGATTGGTATGCCGACAACCGTTTTTGGTGCAGTGAAAGTCTATAATATGATTGTTCAAAAACAAAATTACGAAGTAAATGTTTCCTTAACAAATAAGGATTCGAAAAAGAGTGATCAGTGGTATAAGTTGAAGGTTGGTAAATTGCCAGAAAATATGGAAGCAATTGATGACTCTGCTATGAAATATTCATTTAAAGATAACTATGCAAAGGGTGGATTTTCTTTCATTCTTTGGAGAGTAGGAAAAGATTCGAATTTTAAAACGCTGTACTCAAAAAGCTACGAAGAGAAAGAGGTAAATGGTAAGAAAGCAGTGATTGTTAATAAAGAAAATGGAAACAACAATTTAGCGTTTAACAGAGAGGTCTTTCTCTTTTTTGAGAAAGAGGGGATCGTGTTACAAAGTTATATTGGAAACGATATAAACGAAGAACAAATGGTGGATGTGTTAGGGAACATTTCCCTTGAGCCTACGTCAAAAGAAAAGGCATCACATATAACAGATTATGATAAAAAGTATTTTAGCGAAGAAAGTAAGCCTAAAAAAACTAAGGTGATTCCTTTGAAAAAAGATAGTAAACGACTATTTCATATAGGACAAAAGGTTCCAGTAACGATTATCATGGATAACAGCAAAATTGAATATGTGATAGAAAAAGTTGAAGTTTTTGATTCAATCAAAGATTTTAAGCAAGAAAACTTTAATGAAACGGGATTAGGGAGACTAAGCGAGAATCAAGCTTTGGATCAAGCAGGACAATTGATACCATATAGACGGGATAAATATAAAATTGGAAATGGTAAAGATTCAATTGATCAATTAGTAGAGTCAAAATTAGTTCAGCCTAAATTTGTCTACTTGACAACAACAGTGAAAAACATTGGTAAACAGGCGACAGAAGAAATCTATATGCATCCATCCATAAAACAGCTTAAATTTGAAGGGAATGCATGGAAGTACGCTGGAAAAAATGGAATTGCAGAAAAAAATATTATGACAGGCGAAGTTGATTATTTAGAACCTCACGGAGACGGAAAAAGTTTTTACAATATTGGCAGTATCCGGCCAGGACAAACAGTAAATGTTAAATTAGGTTATTTTGTAGATGAGGATAAACTAGATTCAATCTTCCTTGATGCTTTCAGTTACAGTGGTTCTAGTGGAACTGAGAATATGAATGAGGAAAATCGTTGGTGGTTCGATATTCGTCAATAGTAAACATAATAGGAACAACTAGACTAAAAAGCTGCTTATATTTAGCAGCTTTTTTCGTCTTCATACATATGTAAAACTTCTTTCGCACGCATACGTAAACCATCTATTAATTCTTTCGGTTCTAACACTCGTGCATCTTTTCCAAGCCTATAAAATAAAGGCGTAATAAAATTGATTTCTCCTTTATCAATTGTTGAATGTATATATCCTGTCCCGTCCTCGTTTGCTACAACGAATTCTTCAAGGTAAGGCACGCTTTTACATTGGCGCACGCCTTCTGTTGTCAGTAAAACATGTAACTGAATAGGACTGTATATTACGTTAGAGTTAGAGGCAAACCACTCTTTTAAATTCATGAATGTATCCATATTTTCTTCCGTTGATAATATGGAGAGAATACGATCGATGCGATACAGTAATACTTTTTTTCTACTAAAATCATAGGAGGGCAAATACCATAAACCGTCGTGAGCATATACACCGATAGGGTGAACGTGTTTTGTTTTTATTCCTGTTTTAGATTCGTATTGAAAGTGTAAATTTTTATTTTCAATAGCCGCAGTTAACACTTCGTTTAAAAGTGGTGTATCAATTGTTCTTTTAGGGTTCCAAAAAGCGATATAAGAACGTATTTTATCAACTTTCGCTTTCGCATCATGTTGTAGAGAACTATACAGTTTATGTGTAACGGAATTGATTTCTGTGTTAAAAGGCAAGTCTCTGTAGTAACTTAAAGATTGAAAAGCAAAAAAGATGGAGACTGCTTCGTCTTCGGTAAATAAAATAGGCGGTATGACTCTATTCGTTAATACTTTATATCCTCCATTACGACCTTGTTCTGCATAAATAGGTAATCCCATATCACTTAAATCTAAAATGTATCTATGGACAGTACGAACGGAAATATTAAATTCATCAGCTATTTCCTGAGCTGTAAATGTTTTTTGGGCAGAAGCAAATATAAGAATATCTAATAAGCGTTTAGTTTTTGACAAATGTATCACCTTTTTTCTTTTTAACATGACATAAATTGTCATGTTTTATTGTTAGTATATTGTTTACATCATAATGTTATCAAGATGAGATGCAAGGAGGAGAAGAGATGTCACGTGAAATTGTTTTATTTATTGCAGCCAGTTTGGATGGATATATTGCGAAAGAAGATGATGATTTAGATTGGTTAATGGAAACCGAAGGAGAGGGAGATAACGGTTATACAGAAATGTATGAAACGATTGATACAATAATTATGGGGAAAAGAACGTACGATTATGTAGTAGAGCATACGGAAACATTCCCGTATGTAGATAAAAAATGTTATGTTTTTTCTAACTCAGAAAAAGGTTCAAACGGACATGTAGAGTTTGTAAATGAAGATGTAGTGGAGTTTATAAAAAGGTTAAAAGCACAAGAAGGATCTAAAATATGGATGGTCGGTGGAGGGAGTTTATTAAGAGAGTTCTTTAAGAATAATCTAATTGATGAATATGTTGTCACGATTACACCGCATATATTAGGTTCTGGAGTTCCGTTATTTCAAGAAAAGAAACCGGAAATCAATTTAACTTTAACGGATACGAAACGTTTTGGGCAATTTGTAAATTTATATTATAAGGAAAAGAAATAGCATACTAATGAACGGACCAAATTACATCTGATTTGGTCTGTTCGTATTCTTAGTTATAGTAAGGTTTATCTGTCCTTAACATATCAATTAGTATAAGGGATAACATATTGATTTGGATAATTCAAAAGGAAAATTGTAATTTTATGTTGAAATGAACATGGAAAGTATAAAGAAATGTGCTTAGATTACTAAGGTGGTTGTCTTGAACAAAGGGAGTGAAGAATTGGATGAAAAGAAACTATTAAAATTAGTTTTAGAAATTCAAGAGCTACAAGATTTTGGGGAAGATTTTGAACATAAACTCATTGTATTTGAAAATAGTGTTCCTTATCCAAATGCAAAAGAATTATTTTTTGCTGATTACGGTGCAGAATATATTGTAAAAAGAGCTATTAATCATAAAAATATAAAATTAGGTGAGTTAAATAAAGAGGAGTTAGTTACCTTGGTTCAAAAACTTATGGATACGGAAGGAGAAGAATGGGAACAGGCAATTTGGTTGGACATGGTTGAATCGTCTGTTATTGACCCTAAAATAGGTGATTATATTTTCTGGAGCGATGACGAATTAACCGCCAGAGAAATTATAGATAAAGCATTGGCTTATAAACCATTAAAATTATAAAGTGTGTTGCTTTAAATAGAATTAAAGGTTTATTTTAGAATAGATTGTATAAAATTAAGAGGTTTAGAAATTTGTTTAAGTTTTGTCTTTAATTTGATTTAAGCTAAAGGAGAATTTAGTTCAATAAGACAATAAAAGACGCCTAGAGTTTTTGAACTCTGGGCGTTTTCATATGCTAATTATGATGTGATTTTGTAAATCAAAACTGAACTTGTTAATTGATGATAGTTGTATTTCTATATAGATGGCAATGAAATGATAAAGCAAGACCCATGATCGACTTCGCTCGTTACAGTAATATTCCCGCCGTGTAGTTCTACAATTTCTTTCACGATAGATAGTCCTAAACCAGTTCCGCCTGTAGCTCGTGATCTTGCTTTATCAACTCGATAAAAACGGTCGAAAATGTGAGGGAGGTCTTCAGGCGGAATACCTTCGCCTTCATCTTCAATTGTAATGGAAATACGTTTATGTTCTTCTGTAACAGAAATATTTATATGAGAATGCTTTTGTGAATGTCTATAAGCGTTATTTAAAATGTTTACCACAACTTGTTCAAATCGCTGTTCATCTAAGTTTATTAGCAGTGTAGGAGGACAAGAGAAAGAAACTTTAATGTATCTTTCTTTATACATGGCATTTACTTTTTCGGCTATGCGAGTAAGGAAGGTGTGTAAATATACTTCCTTTACTTGAATAGAAAAGTTATGTTGTTCCATTTGTGCAAGTGAAAATAAATCTTGAACTAAGTTCGTAATATAATCAGACTCATCTTTTATAATAGATAAATATCGCAAACGTTGCTCAGGAGATGTGTTTTCCTTTAAAGCAATGTCAGCATAACCTCTTACGTATGTTAACGGTGTTCGTAATTCGTGAGCAACACTTGCTAGAAATTCACTTCGCTCTGTTTTCATATAATGTAAATCATTAGCAAGCGTTTGAATAGACGATGCTAGTTCACCAATTTCGTCATTTCGAGTAGTCGTTAACGAAACGGATAAATCGCCTTTACTCATTTTTTCAGTGGCATGTTTCATGTGTAACAATGGCTTTGTTAACAACCGTGATAATAGAAAGATAGTGATGACTGTTAATAGAAACGTAATGACTCCGGCAATAATGAATTGTCTTGTTAGCCCGTTAACCATTTCCTCGATTGATTCTGTTCCGAGAAACATATATACGTAGCCTTCCGTTTTTCCAGCTACTACAATGGGGCTAACTGTACATATATAATTAGATGTTTTCCAATGATTCTCTATAATTGCTCCGTCATGATCTGTCCGTGTTTGCATTTTTTCAATATGCTTTTTTATCGTAGTATTTATTTCGTTGGATTTAGCCAGTACTTCTTTATTTGCATTTGTAATAACGACAGTGGTTTCGGCTTCGGATTCCATTAGTGCAACATGGGAGATTGTTTGCTTATCAAAATACTTTTCAAGGACATCTCGGTGACTATTTCCGCGCTTTAATAAAGCTGTCATTTCTTCATTTACTCTATTGTTGACAAGGCTATAATAAAGCAAGACAAATAGAACACTTTCGATTAAAAGTGTAACAATTAAAAAATAAAATCCGAGTTGAATAGATATTCGCTTCATCGTTTTGCTCCTTAATCTAGAGTATCAATCCATCGATATCCGACTCCGTAAACAGTTTTTAAATGATGATCAATAGGGAAATTTACTTTTCGTAATTTATCACGCAAATTACGAATATGTGAATCGACTGTTCTATCTTCTGTATTTGTATTTAATCCCCAAATTCGTTCAATGAGCTGATCTCGGCTTAATACATAGTTCACATGACGTAAAAATAATCCGAGTAAAGAGAATTCGATTGGAGTGAGAAGAAGTTCTTCATTATAGACAGAGACGAAATGCTTTGCCTCATCCCATAAAATGCCGTGATATTGGATTTGCGCGTGTTGATTCGTTCGCCTTAAAACAGCTTCAATTCTTGCGAAAAGCTCTTCTTCATGGAAAGGTTTCGTTACGTAATCATCCGCTCCAAGTTTTAACCCTTGGATGACATCTACCGTTTGATCACGAGCCGTTACCATAATGATAGGAACGTTACTAAAGGATCGAATTTTTCTGCACGTTTCCCACCCATCCATCTTTGGCATCATAATATCAAGTAAAACAAATTTGAAGTTTCGATTTTCTATATGTGAAATAGCTTCTTCCCCAGATACTGCACATACGCAGTTGTATCCGATTGGAGTAAGATAAAGCGTTAATAATTCAAGCATTCTCGGCTCATCATCTACGAGTAGTATATCGACCATAGAGTACCTCCGCATTTGTAGTTATTAATTAAATTGTAAGTCAAAATCATGAAGAAATGGTGCAGATTATCATGCATCTGCATAATTTCTTCAGAATTGCTTGTTATTGTAAAGTTGAAATTCCATTTTAGGTAATCATATTGGCTCGAAAACGATTCAAACGGAGGCGGTATAGTGAAACAGATGACCCGAATTTTTGGGATAACAATAATTGCGGCGGTTGGTCTTGCGGCGTGTGGACAAACGAATACAGATCATAAAAATCATGAATCTAAAGAAGAGAAGAAAACAGAGCAAAAGGAAATGAAAATGAATCAGGAGGTAACTGCGCCTAAAGAAATGAACGAAGGTGCATCGAATGATTTATTAACGACAAGCTTAAAAAATGTAACGAGATTAAACACAAACGATCCTCTGCAAATGGCAGTATTAACTTCGCAAACGATATGGCCAGCAACGCATAAAGAGAATCAGCCAGGCGCTATTATTTTAGTATCAGTAAACGAGTGGCAATTAGGTATTACAAGTGCAGACCTTATTCATCATCCGAATAACGGGCCGATTTTATTTATAGAAAAAGAAAAGATACCCGAAATGACATTAAAAGAAATAAAACGATTAAATCCGCTCGGAACGAAAGATGGAACACAAATTATGGTGATGGGGGATGTAGGTGCATCTATCCTTGAGCAATTAAAAGAATATAAAGTAAAGCAAATAAAAGAAACGGATCCAGCTACATTTGCTAAAGATGTGGATAAAGAATATGCCGATATAACAGGAAGTTATCCAAATAGTGTTATTATCGGTTCGTCTGAAGAAGAAGGGCGTTTATACACAACACCAGCTGTAAACTGGATCTCTCATATGCCAGAACCGCTTTTATATACAGAAAAAGATAAGGTGCCAGAAGCGACGATAGAGGCATTAAAAATGAGAAAAGATAAAGCGAATATATATGTATTAGGACCAGAAAAAATCATTTCAAAAGCAGTAGAAAAAGAGTTAAGTAAATATGGAAAAGTAACGCGTATTAGTGGGGAGACTCCGGTAGAGAATTCTATTGCATTTGCGAAATTTAAAGATGAAAAAACAAAATTTGGATGGGGGTTTACAAAACCAGGTCACGGTTTATCATTTGTTTCAAGCAAAACACCAGACTTAGCAGTTGCAGGAGCTCCATTTTCACATATGGGTAAACACGCACCTGTTGTATTGTTAGAAGAAGGGAAAGCTTCACAACCAGTGTATGAATTCCTTGCTAGTATTCAACCGAAGTTTAAAGATGACCCAACGCTTGGGCCGTATAACCACGGCTTCTTATTAGGAAGTACGAGTGATATTTCATTTGAAACACAAGGTATACTGGATGAGAGGTTAGAGATTGTGCAAGAAAGCGGTCAAGGTCACGGTGGACATTAATAAAAGGAGAAAGGCGCTACTAAGGTAGCGTCTTTTTCTGTAGGAAACTTTTACATAGCAAAAATCTCTCTACTCGTTATATAATAGCCTTCGTGCAGTCGGCCTAGATTTTCTTATGGAGAAAATCAAATGATAGAAGGGTAGAGGAGTGGTATTTTGTTTCAAACGATAAAAAATGATTGGTTCTCCAACGTGAGAGGGGATGTGCTATCAGGGATTGTTGTTGCTTTAGCGCTAATCCCTGAAGCGATTGCTTTCTCAGTTATTGCAGGCGTGGATCCGACCGTTGGGTTATACGCAGCCTTTTGTATCGCGGTTACAATTTCATTTGTTGGTGGAAGAACTGGGATGATTTCAGCTGCAACAGGTGCAATGGCATTATTAATGGTGACGCTCGTTAAAGATCACGGTTTGCAATATTTATTTGCTACAACAATATTAACCGGTATTGTCCAAATTATTTTTGGTGTGTTCAAACTGAGCTCATTTATGAAGTTTGTTCCTAAATCTGTTATGAGTGGTTTTTTAAATTCACTTGGAATTTTAGTTTTTACAGCGCAATTGCCACATTTTAAAAATGCAACTTGGCAAATGTATGCACTTGTCGCATTAGGACTTGCAATTATATATGTATTTCCACGTATTACGACGGCTGTACCGTCTACACTTATTTCTATTATTATTGTGACAAGTATTGCACTTATGAGCGGATTACAGTTAAAAACAGTCGGGGATATGGGAAGTTTACCGAAAGAATTACCGTTCTTTAGCATTCCTAATGTACCGTTTACAATGGAGACATTAGGGATTATTTTACCGTACGCAGTTATGCTTGCAATTATCGGTTTACTAGAGTCATTATTAACAGCTTCAGTTTTAGATGATATGACGCATACGGAAAGTAATAAACATAAAGAAGCACGTGGACAAGGTATGGCAAACATTGTCGCTGGTTTCTTCGGAGGAATGGCAGGATGTGCAATGATTGGACAATCTGTTATTAATATTAAATCAGGTGGACGAGGTCGTTTATCGACATTTGTAGCAGGCGGGTTTTTAATCGTATTACTATTCGTTTTAGGTGATTATGTTGTTCATATTCCGATGGCAGCTTTAGTTGCAGTTATGATCATGGTTTCAATTGGAACATTTGATTGGAACTCTGTAACAACGATTCATAAAGTACCAAAAGGAAACGCATTTGTTATGATCGTAACAGTTGTGATTGTCTTAATTACACATAATTTAGCATTAGGTGTAATTATCGGAACAGTAATTAGTGCGGTTTTATTTGCATTCAATATGGCAAAGATTCACGTGAAACATTTATATATTGAAAATAAGAAAATATACGAAATTCATGGTCAACTTTTCTTTGCATCTACAGCAGACTTTATAAATAATTTTGCATTTGAGGAAGATATAAAAGAAATTGAGTTGAATTTTACTCACGCACACGTATGGGATGATTCAGCGGTAGCAGCAATTGATAAAGTTATCATGAAGTATGAACAAAGTGGCGTGAAAGTAAGGATAACGGGATTAAATGAACGAAGCTCGAAGATTATTTCAAACTTAGCTACTTATAATAAAAGAATTGCTAGTTAGAAGCCTCCTTTTTAGGGGGCTTTATTATATAATACGGGTAGGATAACGAAAAGGGGATTCAGCATATGTACAAACAAATTATATTAGCATGTGACGGTTCTGAACATGCACTTCGAGCAGCGGAACATGCAACATATATTGCGAAATGTAGCGAAGAAACAAATGTTGAAGTTGTGTACGTAGTAGATAATAGAACGGCAAAATCAGATATTATACAAGGTCAAACAGATTTAGAAACAATATCGGCTAGTCGAAAAGATAAATTAAAAGAGATTGAAAGTTTATTAAAGAAAGAGAACATTTCCTACAAAATTACGATATTACATGGCGATCCTGGAGATACGCTCGTTCAATATGTGAATACAGGGGATATAGATCTTGTTATTGCTGGGAGTAGAGGGCTAAATACACTGCAAGAAATGGTGCTTGGTAGTGTCAGTCATAAAATAGCAAAGCGTGTAAAATGCCCGGTGATGATTATAAAGTAAATTGAATGAGATCTTTTGTAGTGTAAGCAAGACCTTGATATAATTCGAGGTCTTTTTTTGCGTATAAAGAGGGAGAGTGCGGACATACTAGATATATAAGTTTAAAGGGAAATCGTTAACTTACAAATTTGTAAGTTTGTTGTCAGAAAAATCGATGTTATGAAATTTTTCCCATTGGTAAAATAAGAGTATCAAAGGGGAGATAGGGAGGATGGAAGCGATGAAATCATTTCAAAATTTATCATATAGTCAAGGGGTAAGCTTAATTTGTTTAGGAGGATTTGCTGCATCTGTTACGTTAGCTGTTTTAATAAAAATGATTCATCAAATCTTTTAATATTGGAGTAAGGAAGGAATTGATTGTTATTAATAGCAAGAGAAGGACTATAAATGAAAAATAGCTCCTAGCATGTATGTAGATGCTAGGAGCTATTTTCTTATTTCTCTGTTTCTGCTTTATCGCTTGTTACGCTAACTTTACCCCACTTATATTGATCCTCTGGTGTATATTTATAATCTTTTACTCGGTTATTGATACCCTTTAGATCGAACTTATAATGAAGTGGAATCATTGGTACTTCATCATGGATTAGTTTTTGCCATTTATCATATACTTCTGTACGATATTTATCGTCAGCAGCTTTTGGAGAAAGACCTTCTTTTAATAATTCAGTATTTTTAGGGTTTGACCATCTTTGGTAGTTAAAGCTTGCATCAGGTCCCCAAAGGCCAGATGGATCTGGATCAGAACCAGTACCGAAAGCACCAGCGTATAGATCGACTGCAGGATCATCTTTTTTCAGCTTATCATAGAACGAGTTAAATTCATGTAAGCGACCATCAAGAAGTTCAACTTTAATGCCAATTTCTTTCCAAGATTGAATAAAGAATTTTGCAAGAGGTTCACTTACATCACTACCACTCATTGATAAGAAGTTAAGTTTAACTTCCTTGCCATTAGGGTCTTCACGGAAACCATCACCATTTTTATCTTTATATCCAGCTTCGTCTAACAATTTTTTCGCTTTCTCAACATCTTTATCATAAGAACCTACTTTATTATTGTGGAACTTAGGTGAAGCTGGTGAGATTGGTGAGTTAGCTGGATAACGTAAACCGTGATATAGTTTTTCACCGATTTCTTTTCGATCAATTGCATAAGCCATCGCTTGACGTAAACGAACATCTTTGAATGTATCTTTATCCATTACCATTTCACGTTTTTCTTTATCCATGTGTCCAAATTTAAAGCCGATGTAGCTGTAGTATAAATCTGTTCTTCCAACTAGTTGTGCATTCTTTAATTTACTTACGTTCGGATATTGATCTGCACTTACTTCCGCGATATCAATGTCACCATTTTTCAATGAAGCATTAACGATAGATGGGTTTACAACTTTTAAAACTACATTTTTAAGTTTTGGTTTTCCGCCCCAATAATCATCGAAACGTTCAAATTCAACAGATTCTCCAGGAACGATTTTCTTAACTTTAAATGGTCCGAAACCAATTGGATTTTTACGGATTTTATCAGATTCTGCTAATTTATCAATTGGCACATCTGCTAAGTATTTTTTATGAAGAGGGTATGTCCAAAGTCCAGTTTTCACAGAAGGATTTGGCTCCTTAAATGTAAATGAAATTGTTTTTTGATCAATTACTTTTACACCGGAAATTTTGTCAGTTTTTCCATCGTGATAATCAGTCATTCCTTCAATCATTTGCATTTGAGTGTCATAGCGAGATCCAGCATACAGCTTACTACCAATTACAAGGTAAGAATACTCTAAATCTTCAGCTGTTACAGGGTTTCCGTCATGCCACTTTACGTTATCTTTAATTTTTAATGTAATTGTTTTTTTATCTGCTGATATTTCATAAGTAGCGGCACCTTCGTTATTGTATTCCCAGTTTTTATCATTGTCTAATAATGCTTCATCAAAGAAAGTAATGACTTGGTTGTCAGGATCACCTTCATATACAGCGAAGTTTAAAAGTCCTTCAAATGGTGTGTTAGAAACAAGCCCATATGTCAATGAGCCATCTTTAATTTCTTTTTTATCGTTTTTAACGACTTCATTAAATTTGTTAGTGTCTACCTTTTTTGTGCTGCTCGTTTTTTCACTACCTCCGCTGCCCCCACAAGCTGAAAGTAGTAATGTTGAAGCCGCAAGTGTACTTAATACTTTAAGAAATTTTGGTTTGTTTGTCATTGTCTCCACCCCTTAACCTTTTCTTTGTCTAGCATCAGCTGAGCGACGTAGCGCTTGACCGATAAAATTTATACACAGCATCAACACTAAAATCATGAGTGATGCAGGTAACCAGATCCACCATTTTTCTTGCAGAACATCAGGATTTGTTGCATAACTAACAAGTGTTCCAAGGCTCGGTGTACTCTCTGGTAGACCAAAACCTAAGAAAGTTAGTCCAGATTCTATGCCAATATTTCCAGCAAGATTTAATGTAACGCTTACGATAATAATAGAACTTAAGTTAGGTAATACTTGGAACATCATAATCTTCCAGTTTGGTGTGCCTAATGTTTTGGAAGCAGATACATAATCCAATTCTTTTTCGGTCAATACTTTTGAACGAATCAACCTGGCCTTTCCTGTCCATAGGAAGATACTCATGATCAAAATAAATACAGTGACATTAAAGACTGGAACAATTGTGATAAGTACGATAACAAGCATTAGGAAAGGTAAAATAAGTTTGAAATCAATAATACGCATAATGATGTTATCAACAGCTCCACCAAAATAACCAGCGATTAGTCCGATAGAAAGACCAATCAAACATGAGAGGATAGTGATTACAAGTCCAATCGTAAATGAATTTCTCGTTCCAATAATAAGTTGTCCAAAAATATCTCTCCCACCGTAATCTGTTCCTAACCAATGTTCACCAGATGGTGGAGAGTAAATAGAAAACAAATCAACTTTTACAATATCCTCCTGCTTCATGATGAAGGAAGTTGTGTAAACGGCTATCAGTATGATTGCCAATAAGAAAAGTGACAACATTGCTAATTTATCTTTACGAAATTCACGCCACATGACAGAAAAGCCAGAAGGACTTTTTTCGTAATGAACGACTTCAGTTTGTTTTTCGGGATTTGCTAACATAACGTTTCTTCACCTCCATTAATCAATACGAATACGTGGATCAACGATGCTTAGAATAATATCGGAAAGAAGAGTCCCGAGTAGCGTTGCGAATCCAGTAAATAAAACAAGTGCAGTTACGACACTAAAATCACGTTGAGAAATAGACTGCATAAATAATTGACCAATGCCAGGATAACTAAAGATACTTTCTAGAAAAATTGATCCAGCAACCACGCTTGTAATTTCATATCCTAAGAAAGCTGCGATTGGTAAAAATGAATTACGTAAAATATGTCTAGAATAGACCTTTGATTCTGGAACACCTTTTGCTTTTACTGTGCGTACAAAATCTTTATGTTTCGTATCGATAATTTCACTTCGTAAATATTGGATTGTACCCACTGTTGCAATTAATGCACCAGATAAAGCTGGTAATATCATGTGATTCAATTTACTTAAATAGTAAGCGAATGTACCTGTTGCAACTTGAGGATCTACGCTACCGCCGGTTGGGAATATTGCAAGCTTAAATCCAAATAGGAAGAGCATAATTAATGCAAATATAAATAGTGGTGTAGCAAGTCCTAAATAGTTATACAGTGTAATGAGTCGATCTGCCCATGTATCAGTCCAACGTCCACTTATTACACCGAGTGGAATTGCAATCACGTAAGTAAGAACAAGGACAAGAATTGCTAACCAAATTGTATTTCCAAGGCGTTCACCGATTAAATCAGTTACTTTCATTTTATGTGCATAGGAAATACCAAAGTCACCTTGCACAGCATTTTTAACCCAGCGAACATATTGTGTTGTAACAGGATCATTTAAACCTAATTTTTCACGTTGCTCTTCGATAACTTTTGGATCTGCTTTCGGATTATTTACTGCTCTGCCGGTTAAGGCATCGCCTGGCATTGCTTTAGCTAGTAGAAAGACAAGTATACTTAACACGAATAATTGCGGGATCATCACTAAAAATCTCCGTAATATAAATTTCCACATGTTTTATTCACTCCCTTATGGTAATGCCACCCGGTGCGTTGGCGAGATTGCTTTTAAGTCATAAGCCCGACCGTTTTCATTGAAATAATTTTCGTATGACTTCTCGTACTCAGAACTTACTTGTTGACGGAGCTTACGCTGTTGCTCTCTGTTTTCAGGACGAATATCAGGAATTGCTGATATTAGGCGTTTCGTATAAATATGTTGCGGATTATTATAAATTTCTGCACTAGTTGCTTCTTCGACAATGCGCCCGCGATACATAACACCGATACGGTCACACATATGGCGAATTACACCTAAATCATGACTGATAAATAAGTACGTTAGTCCAAGTTCAGATTGTAAATCTTGTAAAAAATTTAAAACCTGCGCTTGTACAGAAACATCTAGTGCTGATACAGGTTCATCAGCGATAATAAGCTTCGGTTTTAATGTAAGAGCGCGTGCAATACCAATCCGCTGCCTTTGCCCGCCGGAAAATTCATGTGGATATTTATAAATTGACTCTGGATTTAGACCAACTTTATCAAGATATTCTTGAACCGCTCTACGTTCTTCATCAGGTGAGAGCTTCTCAAAATTTCGAAGAGGCTCAGCAATAATGTCGAGAACACGTTTCTTCGGATTTAATGATGAATAAGGATCTTGGAAAATCATTTGAATATCTTTTCGTTGTTCACGTAGCTCAGAGCGACTTAATTTTGTTAAATCTCTATTATTAAAATGAATGCTACCCTCTGTTGCTTTCGTTAAATGCATAATTGCTTTACCCGTTGTCGATTTGCCACTTCCTGATTCACCAACGATCCCGTATGTTTCACCCGGTTGTAATTCAAAACTTACACCATCGACAGCACGCACGTAATCTAATGTACGGCCGAAGAAACCACCTTTAATTGGAAAATGTACTTTTAAATCTTCTACTTTAAGCAGTGCCATGAGCTACGTCATCTCCTTTCTTATCTTGGAAGTTGAAATACTTGTAGCAAGTACAACGTACCCAATGGTCTGGTTTTACTTCATGTAAAATTGGATTTTCCTCGTGTTGATCGGGTCTAATCCATGGAATTCGATCCTGGAAGCGACAACCTGTGCGAGGAAGCTTCGCTAACGAAGGAACGACCCCTTGAATTACATGCAATTTTTCTTTTTCACCATACGCAGATGGAATGGAGTTTAATAGAGAACGAGTATATGGGTGAAGAGGGTTGTTAAAAATCTCTTCAACTTTTCCTGTCTCTACAACTTGTCCGGCGTACATAACGACGATACGATCGGCTGTTTCTGCGACAACACTTAAATCATGAGTAATTAAAATGATGCCCATTTTCGTTTGTTCTTGAATAGATTTTAGTAAGTCTAAAATTTGTGCTTGGATGGTTACGTCAAGAGCTGTTGTTGGCTCATCCGCAATAATGAGTGCTGGGTTACAAGCAATTGCAATTGCGATAACAATTCTTTGTCTCATTCCGCCAGATAATTCGTGTGGGTATTGTTTATATGTAAGTTCTGGTTTTGGAATACCAACTTGATGAAGTAGTTCTAAGGTGCGTTCTTTTTTTTCAACTTTTGAAAGGCTTGTGTGGTAGTCTAAGTTTTCTTCGATTTGTTTTCCAACTGTCATAAGAGGATCGAGTGCTGTAAGAGGTTCTTGGAAAATCATACCGATGTTTGATCCGCGTACTTTATTCATTTCTGCGGTCGACATAGTTAGTAAATCCTTATCTCTATAGTTAAGCTGCCCTTGTAATTTTGTATTTGCTTCATTATGCAATCGCATAATAGAAAGGGCAAGTGCACTTTTTCCGCAACCTGATTCACCAACTATCGCGACAATCTCATTTTCATGGACAGTTAACGAAACGTTATCAACTGCTGCATGATATTGATCTTGTATGCGAAAGGAAGTCTGTAAGTTTTCAATGCGAAGAAGTGGATTCTTCATGGCTATCCCTCCATCTTTTCTGAAAAGACTAAATATTTTGTATGTTGTTGTTATTTTAATATAAATTGACAATGTTTGACAAGCATAAGTTGAGAAAATATTCAAAAATCTTTTTATACAGAGATTGAATGCTGTTGTATAAGGGATTGAAGTTAGTTGAAAACGCTAACATATAAAAAGAGGAGAATAAATCTTTTGTAAGAAAAAAGATTTATATGTAGAAAAAAGAGAGGTGTTCTGGAAAGAACAGTCTCTCTTTTTTTGATAAGAATAATATTAGTACTTAAGCTTGTTTTGGTTTTGCAGATCCTGTGTTTAAAGTAAGAGCAAGGAAGAACATTGCAAGTACACAAGATACAAGTAATAAGATGAATCCGCCATCCCATCCGAATGCATCAACGATAAAGCCCATAGCTGCGCTAGCAAAAGTAGCTCCACCTAGGTAACCGAAGAACCCAGTTAAACCAGCTGCAGTTCCAGCAGCTTTTTTTGGTGCTAAGTCTAGTGCGTGTAGGCCGATTAACATAACAGGTCCGTAAATTAAAAATCCAATCGCGACAAGTGCGATACTATCAACCATTGGATTACCAGGAGGGTTTAGCCAGTAAACAAGAACGGCGATAAATACACCAACCATAAATAAAATACCAGCAGGTGCGCGGCGCCCTTTAAATAGTTTATCACTCATCCATCCGCAAAGAAGTGTACCTGGAATACCAGCCCATTCGTATAGAGCATAAGCTGTGCGAGAGCTACTATGAGTAAAACTTTTTTCCTCTACTAAATAAGTAGGGGCCCAGTCTACAACGCCGTAACGTACGAAATAAACGAAAACGTTCGCGATAGCGATGTACCATAAAAATTTATTGTTTAGTACGTATTTAAATAAAATTTCTTTTACTGAAAGTTCGCGTTCTCGATCTTTTACTTTTTCATCTGATGGATACTCTCCAGTATGTTCTTCAATAGAAGGTAATCCACAAGATTGAGGTGTATCTTTCATCGTAATTAATACATAAATACCAACTAAAATTGAAAGAATACCTGGGAAGTAAAAAATACTCTTCCAGTCATTTGCGAAGAAGTATAAGCCTAATGTCACAAGAGAAGGCATAAGCGCGCCACCGACATTATGAGCGACGTTCCAAATAGACATTTTTGTACCACGTTCACTAATAGAGAACCAGTGAACCATCGTACGACCACAAGGAGGCCAGCCCATACCTTGTACCCATCCATTTAAAAACTGAAGGACAAACATAAGTATAATGCTCGTTGTAATGAAAGAAAATGAGCCGAAAATAATATTAATGATACCTGATAAAAATAGCCCAGCTGCTAAAAAGTAGCGAGGATTACAACGGTCGGATACGATACCCATAAGAAATTTACTTAATCCGTAAGCGATAGAAACTGCTGAAAGGATAACCCCAAGTTCCCCTTTACTAAATCCTTGTTCAATCAAGTATGGCATTGCAAGTGAAAAGTTTTTTCGAACAAAGTAATAACCCGCATAACCGATGAAGATACCTAAGAATACTTGTAAACGTAATTTACGGTATTCGCTATCAACGCGATCAGCTGGTAAGCGTTCCGCGTGGGGCGCAGGTTTAAAGAATTGTGTAAAAAACATAAAATGAAAATCCTCCCCTAATTAATTCGAAGTGTTGTAAGGCAGAGAGAATATAAAAAGGCCATGAAATATAAAAAAGTTTCCTTTTTTATGATTCATAGCCGTATACTCCGATTCTCCGTGACTGTCAATATTAACTTCGTCGAAAATTATACAACTTTGTGACAAAAATGTAAACGTTTTTATGAATAAAAGTGTTGACGGATTTTGTTCGCGGGATTAATATTTAAATACATTAAATATTTTATTGCTTAAATAAGAGGTGGATAACATGCTAAATGATATGACGCATATCGATAAAATTCAAGCTCTTGCCTTTTCGATTGGAAAGAAAATGCAGACGGAGTTATTAGAACAAATGCAAGCAACAGGACTTACACCACCGCAGTTTTATATTTTAAAGATTTTGGATCATTACGGTGCTTCAAGAGCGACAAAATTAGCAAAAAAGATGTATGTAAAGCCTAGTGCAATTACAGTGATGATTGATCGCCTAATTGACCAAGAGCTTGTAGAACGCTATCACGACAAAGATGACCGTCGTGTTGTCATCATTGAGTTAACAAAAAAGGGGAAATCTAGAGTAGAAGAGGCAATGACCGCTCGTAATGAGCATATTGCAAAATATTTCTCACATTTAGAATTACAAGAAAGAGAAGATTTGTTACGCCTCTTTGAGAAGTTAGAAACAATTATTTGCGGGACACAAGAGAAAAAAGAGAATAACTAAGAGGAATTGAGGAGATTACATGGAGCAACAAGAAAACATAAATAGAAAGTTGCTGTTAATCGGTTTAATAATCGCGATGCTATTTGCTGCATTAGATGGAACAATCGTTGGTACAGCAATGCCGCGTATCGTCGGTGAACTAGGCGGATTAAGCTTAATGACATGGTTAACAACAGCTTATATGTTAACATCAACGACAGTTGTACCAATTGCAGGTAAATTAGCGGATTTACTTGGCCGTCGTAACGTATATATTACAGGACTAGTTATCTTTATGGTTGGTTCAGCGTTATGTGGTATGGCAAATGGTATGACAGAATTAATTATTTTCCGTGGTATTCAAGGTCTTGGTGGCGGTATTATGATGCCAATGGCTATGATTATTATCGGAGATATGTTTACGGGAAAAGAACGTGCGAAATGGCAAGGTATTTTTGGTGCGTTATACGGTCTTGCTTCTGTAATTGGACCACAAGTGGGTGGCTGGATTGTAGACGCAGTGAACTGGAGATGGGTATTCTACATTAACTTACCAGTTGGTATTTTAGCAACAATCTTTATTGCAATGGGATTAAAGTCACATAAACAAACAGGACCGATCAAAATTGATATTGCTGGAATCTTTACGATGATTCTCGGTGTTGTAAGTTTATTACTTGCATTAACATTTGGCGGAAAAGACTATCCATGGGATTCTTGGCAAATTATCGGTTTATTTGCATTAGCTCTAATTGGTATTGTTAGCTTTGTTATCGTTGAAACGAAAGCAGAAGAACCAATTTTACCGATGCATTTCTTTAAAAATCGCACGTTTACAATACTGAATGCGATTGGTTTCTTTATGAGTATCGGAATGTTCGGTGCGATTATGTTCGTACCATTCTTCATGCAAGGAATTGTAGGAGTAAGTGCTGCTGAATCAGGAACAATCATGACACCGATGATGATTACAATGATAGTGATGAGTATTATCGGTGGTCAACTTGTATTAAAAGTTGGTGTGAAACCACAAATTATTACAGGGATGCTTATTATGGCTGGTGGTTTCTGGTTATTAACAACGATGGATATGCACACGACTAAACTTACTGCTACTTTTTATATGATGATTATCGGTTTAGGAATGGGTCTTGTTATGCCGACATTAACATTAGCGTTACAAGAAAGTTTCCCGAAAAAAGATCTTGGAGTCGTAACATCATCAAGTCAGTTCTTCCGTCAAATCGGTGGAACATTTGGTATTACAATTTTAGGATCAATTATGAATAACACTTCAGGTACAACATTAACAAAGAATTTAGTACCTGTATTAGATACATTCCCGAAAGAAGCGGGACAAATGGTGACGAAATTTAAAGATATGATTCATACAGACCCACAAGGTTTATATTCGATGCTATTTAGTCCAGAGGCATTAAAACAAATGCCAGAAGCATTCGCTAACAGCATTGTACCAATCTTGAAAAACTCTTTAGTAGACTCACTTCATACTGTATTCCTAACAGGATTAGTATTTATCGTAGTAGGTGCTATCTTTACGATTTTCTTACAGAAGATTAAACTGTCAGATCGTAAAAAAGGCGCTGAAGAGCCAGCTACAGAGGACAAAGAACAAACTGTATCGTATTCGTAATGAAAAAGCATCGCCTTATGGCGGTGCTTTTTTTGAGTATAACCTTAAAAGCTTTTTCGTGAGAAATGATTGACGTATTTCTAGAAATACGTTATATTATTTTCTGTAAACGGTTACATGAAATGGAGAGGGAAGAGAATGAGTACGATTAAAGACGTTGCAAAATTAGCAGGAGTATCTGTTGCTACCGTTTCCAGAGTGTTAAATAAAAATGGATATGTTCATGAAGATACATTAAAGAAAGTAGAACGAGCGATTGAGATGCTAGATTATAAACCTAGTACAGTAGCGCGTTCATTGTATAATAAAAAATCTCGTTTAATTGGCTTAGTTGTTCCAAATATCGTGAATCCATTCTTTCCAGAAGTTGCACGTGCCGTAGAAGATGTAGCGCATAAGCAAGGATACACAGTTGTCCTTTGTAACTCTGATGAGAGTTTAGAGAAAGAAAAGCAATATATTGATGTACTTAGGCAAAATAATGTGGATGGATTTATTGTAGCAACGAATCCACAAAATAGTGTTAATTACATGAAGTTGTCTGTTCCAGTTGTTGCAATTGACCGTATGTTTAATGAGCGTATCCCTACTGTATATGCAGATAACTATGCAGGGAGTCAGGCAGCGACAAAGCTATTAATAGATAAAGGCTGTAAACATATTGCGCATATTCGTGGACCGCGTGACGTAAGCACGGCTAATGAACGTTTTGAAGGTTTTGTAGACGTTATTACACAAAATAATCTTTCTTATATGATTGCAGAGAGTACATTTGATCCAGCTAATAGTGAGCGTGTAGCAGTGGAATTATTAGAAGAATACCCACATATTGATGGAATTGTTGCTGGAAATGATTTAATCGCAATAGGTATTGTAA
The DNA here is from genome assembly GCF_008368895.1 of Bacillus sp. BB081. Taxonomy (NCBI): domain Bacteria; kingdom Bacillati; phylum Bacillota; class Bacilli; order Caryophanales; family Bacillaceae; genus Bacillus; species Bacillus sp. BB081. Next base: position 20,196 of record NZ_QOZX01000044.1, on the reverse strand, counting down.
AGGCTGCACTCCAAAAGGGGATTTCTATTCCAGATGATTTACAAATTATCGGATTCGATGGAATTTCTTTAACAGAAATGATGTATCCATCTATTACAACTGTTGCACAGCCAATTTATGAAATGGGGAAAATTGCAACAGAGCTGTTATTAGAGCAGATGGAAGGAAACGTATTAGAAGAGAAACACTATCGTTTACCGATTGAAATTATAGAACGAAATACAACGAAGTAAGGAGATGAGACAGATGCCAAATATTGCAGTGGTAGGTAGTATTTCAATGGACTTAGTGGCTGTTTCAAAAAAACGTCCGAAAGCAGGAGAAACAGTAATTGGTGAAGCATTTCATACAATCCCAGGAGGGAAAGGAGCCAACCAGGCAGTTGCTGCAGCTAGATTAGGCGCAAATGTAGCGATGGTTGGAGCGGTTGGAAACGATAATTATGGAACTGTAGTTAGGAACAATTTAGAGAACGAACGCGTTTTTATCGACTATGTGGTACCGGTTACAGATACGGCGACAGGAATTGCTCATATCGTTTTAGCAGAAGAGGATAACAGTATTGTTGTTGTGCAAGGGGCGAATGCTCTTGTCAATGAGTCGGTTGTAGATCGTTCAAAAGATCTTCTTATAAAAGCAGATATGGTTGTTCTTCAACTAGAGATTCCACTTGAAACAGTAAAATACGTATTAGCTATTTGTGAGGAACACAAAATCCCGGTTATGTTAAATCCAGCGCCAGCACAAGTGTTATCAGAAGATATTTTAGAAAAAGCAACTTATATTACACCAAATGAACATGAGTGCCGCATCGTATTAGATGATTTCATATCGCCAATTGAAGATTTACTGGCTAAATATCCAAATAAACTATTGATGACAGAAGGTTCTAACGGTGTTCGTTTCCATAATGGTAAGGAGATTATACATGTTCCTAGCATTGCTGTTGATGTAGTAGATACGACTGGAGCTGGTGATACATTCAATGGTGCATTAGCAGTTGCGCTTTCTGAAGGAGAAACACTTCAAAAAGCAATTCGTTTTGCGAATATTGCTGGTGGCCTTTCTGTAACGAAACTTGGAGCACAGGGCGGTATGCCAACGAGAGATAGAGTACGTGAAGTGCAGGTGATTGTCGGATGAAAAAGCACGGTGTATTAAACAGTGAGATTGCATCAGTCCTTGCTTCACTTGGACATACAGATACGATTGTAATCGCAGACTGTGGGCTACCAATTCCTGACGGAGTAAAACGAATTGATTTAGCTGTTGAGATTGGAAAACCTAGCTTTTTAGACGTATTGCAAGTGGTAGCTGATGATATGGCAATTGAAAAAGTAACGTTAGCAGAAGAAGTCATTAACAATAATGCGGAAGTAAATAAAGAAATCGAGCTGAAATTAATAGAGCCAGCGTTTGAATATGTATCGCATGAACAATTTAAAGAGCACACGAAGAAAGCGAAGGCGATTATTCGTACAGGAGAGGCTACTCCTTATGCCAATGTAATTTTACATGCGGGCGTGATTTTTTAATAAAAGGAAGTGATGGGAATGCGTATTGAAATGAAAAATATTTCAAAGGCGTTCAATGGTAATCCTGTTTTGAAGAATGCACAGTTTATGATTGAAACAGGGGAAGTCCATGCATTGATGGGGGAAAATGGAGCGGGCAAATCAACGCTCATGAAAATTTTAACAGGTGTATACAAAAAAGATGGTGGAACAATCACGATTGATGGACAAGAACGAACTTTTAAAAATGCGAAAGAAGCAGAAGAGTACGGTATTGCATTTATACATCAAGAATTGAACATATTATCGAATTTAACAGTAGCTGAAAATATGTTTCTCGGTAAAGAGTTAATGTATGGGAAGACAGGTATTTTGCGTACGCGTCAAATGAACGCGATTACGCAGCAGCAACTAGCGGAGTTAGGGTTACATGTAAAAGGCGCTATGTTGGCAGGAGAGTTATCGGTTGGACAACAGCAAATTATTGAAATTGCGAAAGCGTTAATGACAAACGCGAGCGTTATTATTATGGATGAACCTACAGCTGCATTAACAGATCGCGAAATTGAAACGTTGTTTACTGTCATTAATAAATTACGTAAAGAAGGTGTTTCGTTCGTTTATATCTCACACCGAATGGAAGAAATTTTTTCAATATGTGATGCCATTACGATTTTACGTGATGGGGAATACGTAGGAAAGAGACTTATTCCGGAAACATCATTTGATGAAGTAGTGAGTATGATGGTGGGGCGCAGCATTGGTGAACGTTACCCAGAGCGAAATAGTCAAATTGGCGATGTCATTTTTGAGATGCGTAACGGAACGAAAAAAGGGAAGTTTGAAAATGTTTCGTTTCAAGTGAGAAAAGGTGAGATCCTTGGTGTTGCTGGCTTGATGGGAGCTGGCCGTACAGATATTATGAAAGCGATATTTGGATACGAACCTTTAGATTCTGGTCAAATTTTTATAAATGGACAAGAAGTAAAGATTGATAGTCCAATAGATGCGATTAGACAAAGAATAGCTTTCATTACAGAGGATAGAAAATCTGAAGGATTAGTGTTAGATTTCTCAATTCGAGAAAATTTAGCTTTACCGAATTTAGAAAGTCTTTCAAAGGGAAGTGTCCTTAGTAACGAACTAGAACAACAGTTTACAGCGGATATGATGAAACTTCTTAATGTGAAAGCAGCTAGTGGAGAGCAAGCGGTGAAATCTCTTTCTGGTGGAAATCAGCAAAAGGTTGTTATTGCAAAATGGCTAGGTATCCACCCGCAGTTACTCATTTTAGATGAGCCAACAAGGGGTGTAGATGTTGGAGCGAAAAAAGAAATTTACTCTATTATGAATAAGCTTACTGAGCAAGGCGATGCCGTTATTATGGTATCATCTGAGCTTCCAGAAGTTTTAGGAATGAGTGATCGCGTTCTTGTTATTCATGAAGGAAAGGTCGGCGGCATTTTAGAGAAAGGTGAGGCATCACAAGAGTCTATTATGGCACTAGCTACAGGGGGAGAGTAAGGATGGCTAAGAAGGGGAATGTATTACAACAACTCGGTTCTTTAATCGGTTTAGTATTAATTATCGTCGTAATTACAGCTTTAAATCCAGCATTTATTGAGATTCCAAATTTATTTAATATACTGCGTCAAGTATCGATTAATGCGCTTATTGCATTCGGAATGACCTTTGTAATTTTAACAGGGGGTATTGACTTATCGGTAGGTTCTATTTTAGCATTATCAAGTGCACTTGTTGCTGGAATGATGGCAAGTGGTATGGACCCGTTCCTTGCGATGGCAGTTGGATTATTAGCTGGTCTTGTAATGGGAATTGTAAACGGTATCATCATAGCGAAGGGAAAAGTAGCTCCATTTATTGCAACTTTAGCAACAATGACTATTTTTCGCGGGTTGACGCTTGTTTATATGGACGGACGTCCGATCACTGGTCTTGGTGATCATTTAATGTTCCAAATGTTTGGCCGCGGTTATTTTCTCGGTATTCCGGTACCAGCTGTTACAATGATGGTCGCTTTCGCAGTACTGTACTTCATTTTGAAGAAAACGACATTTGGTCGCCGTACATTTGCAATTGGTGGAAATGAAGAAGCAGCAGCGCTATCAGGTATTAATGTTACGAGAATTAAAGTAATGATTTACGGTCTTTCCGGAATTTTGGCAGCGCTTGCAGGTATTGTCTTAACATCACGACTAGATTCTGCACAGCCGACTGCAGGTACTTCTTACGAACTAGATGCAATTGCAGCAGTTGTATTAGGTGGAACAAGTCTTTCTGGGGGAAGAGGTTGGATTGTTGGTACATTCATCGGTGTACTTATTATCGGTGTACTAAATAACGGTTTAAATTTATTAGGTGTATCTTCTTTCTTCCAACAAGTTGTAAAAGGACTTGTAATCTTACTAGCTGTATTAATTGATCGTCGAAAAGAAGCGTAATGGAGGGACAGTTCATGAAGAAATGGTTACTTATACTCGTTGCATGTATTATGGTCATTACTGCTGGTTGTTCAATGGAACCACCAGAATGGGCAAAGGATTCTAGCGATAAAGGTCGAAATAAAACTATTAAAGTTGGATTCTCTGTTTCAACTTTAAACAATCCATTTTTTGTGACTTTGAAAAAAGGGGCAGAAAAGAAAGCGAAAGAAAGCGGCATTGAATTGATTGCTGTTGATGCACAAAATGATGCAGCAAAGCAAACCAATGATGTTGAAGATTTAATTCAAAAAGGTGTCGATGTAGTTGTTATTAATCCAACCGATTCAGATGCTGTTGCTTCAGCAGTAAGTGCGGCAAATGCAGCGAATGTCCCTGTTATTACAGTAGACCGTGTTGCAAATTCAGGTAAAGTTGTTTCTCACATTGCTTCTAATAATATTGAAGGTGGTCAAATGGCTAGTGATTACATTCGTGAATTAGTTGGCGGGGGAGCAAATGTTGCTGAATTAGAAGGAATACCTGGCTCTTCTGCTGCTCGTGAGCGCGGGAAAGGATTCCATAACGTAGCTGATAAATCTTTAAAAGTAGTTGCCAAACAAGCGGCTGATTTTGATAGAGCAAAAGGATTATCTGTTATGGAAAACATTTTACAAGCAAATGGTGATATTAAAGCGGTGTTTGCGCATAACGACGAAATGGCATTAGGTGCGCTTGAAGCATTGAAGTCTGCTGGAAAAACGGATGTAATCGTTGTTGGGTTTGATGCAACAGAAGATGCTGTAAAAGCGGTTAAAGATGGGCGTATGGCTGCAACAGTTGCTCAAAAACCGGAATTAATCGGGGAGAAGGCGATGCAAACAGCAAAAGATATCACGCAAGGTAAAAAAGTGGACAAATCTATTCCGATTGAATTAGAGCTTATTAAGAAAAACAAATAAATATAAAATGAAAATTAGGAAGGAAGAATAACAAATGAAATTCTTTATTGATACAGCAAACATTAACGAAATTAAAGAGGCAAATGCATTAGGCGTAGTAGCTGGAGTAACGACAAACCCATCACTTGTAGCAAAAGAAGGCGTAGATTTTCATGAGCGTATTCGTGAAATTTGCAGCTTTATAGAAGGACCTGTAAGCGCAGAAGTAATTAGCTTAGAAGCTGATAAAATGATTGAAGAAGGGAAAGAATTAGCGAAGATTGCTCCAAACGTTGTTGTAAAAGTACCAATGACAACGGAAGGTTTAAAAGCAGTAAAAGCATTCTCTGATTTAGGAATTCGTACAAACGTTACATTAGTATTCTCAGCAGTTCAAGCATTACTTGCAGCTCGTGCTGGTGCAACATACGTTTCACCATTCTTAGGTCGCTTAGACGATATCGGTCATAACGGTATGGACCTAATCCGCCAAATCGCAGAAATCTTTGCAATTCACGGCATTGAAACAGAAATCATTGCAGCATCTGTACGTCACAGTGTTCACGTAACAGAAGCAGCATTAAACGGTTCACATATTGCAACAATCCCAGCAAACGTAATTGCTTCATTAGTGAAGCACCCATTAACAGATCAAGGAATTGAGAAGTTCTTAGCTGATTGGGAAAAAACACAAGAGAAATAATAGAACATCAAGAATCCTAGTTTAATTGACTAGGATTCTTTTTTATTTAAAAGAATTTTCATGCAATTTTGCATATTGTCTTTTAAATTTGTTATATAAACTATTTAATATATACAAATCACTCTTTATTTTTCATATTTTGATATAAGAAGATAGAGGGTCTGACCAGAAAACTGGAGGGCATGATTCTATAACAGAAAGTTTAACGTTTATAGAATTATGCCTTTTTATATAGGGAGGGCAGAAAGGAGAGCTTTTGATTTAAACGCACTTATTTATCTGAATTTTAAGTTTTATAAAAGGAGAGAAATAGAATGAGAAGAAAAGCGCCATTTAAAGTGTTATCAACATTAGCAATTGCGGCAATTATCGGATGCACATCTGTAATGAGTGCTCCGCTAGCATACGCAGAAACGCCAGCAAAAGAGAAAGACAATGTATCTACAACACCAATTGATTACAATTTAATTCAAGAAGATCGTTTAGCGGAAGCGCTGAAGGAAAGAGGAACAATAAATCCAGCATCTTCTAAAGAAGAAACGAAAAAAGCTGTAGAAAAGTATATTGAAAAGAAACAAGGCGATCAGGCAAATAAAGAAATTCTTCCAGCGGATACTGCTAAAGAGGCATCTGATTTTGTAAAAAAAGTAAAAGAGAAGAAAATGGAGGAAAAGGAGAAAGTAAAGAAACCTGAAAAAAATGTGAGTCCTGAGCAAAAACCAGAACCAAATAAAAAGCAATTGAATGGACAAGTCCCAACTTCTAAAGCAAAGCAAGCGCCTTATAAGGGATCTATTCGAACTGATAAAGTATTAGTACTACTCGTTGAATTTAGTGATTATAAACATAATAATATTGATCAAACACCAGGGTATATGTATTCGAATGACTTTAGTAGAGAGCATTATCAAAAAATGTTATTTGGTAATGAACCGTACACGTTATTTGATGGTTCGAAAGTAAAAACATTTAAACAATATTATGAAGAGCAATCTGGCGGTAGTTATACGACAGATGGATATGTAACGGAATGGCTAACTGTTCCAGGAAAAGCGTCTGACTACGGTGCTGATGGTAGTAGTGGTCACGATAATAAAGGACCAAAAGGCGCACGTGATTTAGTGAAAGAAGCTTTACATGCAGCCGCTGAGAAAGGGTTAGATTTATCTCAATTTGATCAATTTGATAGATATGATACAAATGGTGATGGAAATCAAAATGAACCTGATGGTGTAATTGATCATTTAATGGTAATCCATGCTGGCGTTGGTCAAGAAGCTGGTGGCGGTAAATTAGGTGATGATGCAATTTGGTCACATCGTTCAAAATTAGCAATAGATCCAGTAGCGGTTGAAGGTACAAAATCAAAGGTAGATTACTTTGGTGGAAAAGTAGCGGCGCATGATTATACAATTGAACCAGAAGATGGAGCAGTAGGGGTATTTGCGCATGAATTTGGACATGATCTTGGCTTACCAGATGAATATGACACGAAATATACTGGAACTGGTTCACCTGTCGAAGCGTGGTCATTAATGAGTGGAGGTAGTTGGACAGGGAAAATTGCAGGAACAGAGCCAACTAGTTTCTCACCACAAAATAAAGACTTCTTACAAAAGAATATGGGTGGCAACTGGGCAAAAATTTTAGAAGTAGATTACGATAAAATTAAGCGTGGAGTAGGAGTTCCTACATATATTGATCAAAGTGTTACAAAATCCAATCGTCCAGGCGTTGTACGTGTTAACTTACCAGGTAAAAGTGTTGAAACGATTAAACCGGAGTTTGGAAAGCATGCATATTATAGTACAAGAGGAGATGATATGCATACAACACTAGAGACACCATTCTTTGATTTAACAAAAGGAACAAATGCAAAATTCGATTATAAAGCAAATTATGAGTTAGAAGCAGAGTGCGATTTTGTGGAAGTGCATGCAGTAACAGAAGATGGAACGAAAACGTTAATTGATAGACTTGGAGAAAAAGTAGTCCAAGAAGATAAAGATACAACAGATGGAAAATGGATGGATAAATCATATGATTTAAGTCAATTTAAAGGGAAAAAAGTGAAACTGCAATTCGATTATATTACAGATCCAGCTGTAACATATAAAGGTTTCGCGATGGATAATGTAAATGTAACTGTTGATGGACAAGTTGTATTTTCTGATGATACAGAAGGACAGGCTAAAATGAATTTAAATGGTTTTGTTGTTTCTGATGGGACAGAAAAGAAAGCTCATTATTACTACTTAGAGTGGAGAAACTATGCGGGATCAGATAATGGATTAAAAGCAGGAAAAGGTCCAGTATATAATACAGGTCTTGTCGTTTGGTATGCAGATGATAGCTTCAAAGATAACTGGGTTGGGGTGCATCCAGGTGAAGGATTCCTTGGTGTTGTGGATTCGCATCCAGAGGCATTTGTTGGCAATTTAAACGGAAGACCAACTTACGGTAATACAGGTATGCAAATTGCAGATGCTGCATTTTCATTTGATCAAACACCAGCATGGAGTGCAAATTCATTAACACGTGGACAGTTTAACTATTCTGGATTACAAGGTGTTACAACATTTGATGATTCAAAAGTATATAGTAACAAACAAATTGCAGATGCAGGAAGAAAAGTTCCAAACCTTGGGCTTAAATTCCAAGTTGTTGGACAAGCGGATGATAAGTCTGCAGGTGCTGTTTGGATTAAGCGTTAATAAAATGGAACTTTAATCAGTCGGAGGTGTTCATCCCCAATGATTATTAGCACACACTTCCTCGTATTCGTCGAATTTCGAGGCGGGATTCTTACTGTCCGCAAATAGCGAGATAAAATAAAAGCACATTCTTCATTCGAAGGATGTGCTTTTTCTTTGTACATTAAGGCATTAATTTATCTATGTGTAGTGTATCAAATTATGTGGGGAAAAGAAGTATTTCCGAGGAAATTGTCGAAAGGATTTCTTTGTTTTTTATGAGAATTGACTCGAAGAACTTTCAGTATATCGGATGGGAATTAATTATTTTAATATGGTAAATGTTCTAATTGGAAAAAAGTAAATACATATTTTTCAAGGTTTTACTAATTTAAGGTGTCGAAATTTAATTATTTTTAAAAAATAAAATTATATATTGCTTTTAGTTTTTGTTTTAAGTAAAATTCATAGGGAATTAATAAGATAATAGTTTAGTAGTTTAATGTAATATTCTTTCGGAAAAAGAAAAGTAGCACGTAGTAAATTTTTAATTTGTAAGTAAAGGGAGAGTAAAGTAATTGAAAGCATGGAAAAATGTATCGTTTGTTATGAAAAGTAGTATCTTTTTATTATGTTTAACTTGTATGTTTTTTATTGTGCCAAGTACAAATGCGAGTGCAGAAACAGTTAAAATTTATCTAGATCCAGGGCATGGGGGAACAGATACAGGTGCTATTGGAAATGGTTTGAAAGAGAAGGATTTAACATTAGATATTGCTTTGCAAATTCGTAATATTTTAAATTCTGAGTATACAGGTCACGAGATTAGAATGAGCCGTACAAGTGATGTGTATCCTACATTAGCACAAAGAACGAATGATGCTAATCAGTGGGGAGCAAACTTCTTCTTATCTGTGCATATCAATAGTGGTGGAGGAACAGGCTATGAGGATTACAGTTATCCGAATGTAGGTGCTCCTACTACAACGTATCACCAATTGATTCATCAAGAAATTATGAAAACAACTGATTTTGTTGATCGAGGAATGAAAACAAGTAATTTTCATGTGTTAAGAGAGACAAATATGCCTGCAATATTGACTGAAAATGGATTTATTGATCGAGCTGAGGATGCTGCAAAGCTTGCCAATGCGGATTTCAGAGAGCAGCTTGCAAGAGGACATGTAAATGGATTAGTAAAATCATTTAATTTACAAAAGAAAACATTCTTACTTCGTGTAAAGGCACCTGAATTATACTATTATAACCAACCTGATTGGAATGCAAAAGCAGGGACTGTGAAACAGGGAGATGTGTTTACTGTTGTAGAAACATTAACTGTGAATGGTTCGAAAATGTATAAATTAAAATCTGGAAATTATATAACTGCGAATCCAGCATATGTTGAAATTATAAATTAAAAGGCTATACATAGAAAGACAATGATGGAATTAACCCATCATTGTCTTTTTTACTTTGCTTTTTTCTTTACTTTTTATTTTGCTTCTTACATAAATCATTCCAGCGAATGTTAATAAGAATGCAGTTCCGATAACGAAGCTGACGCTAGGGGATGCCCCGATTGCACCAACTGTAAAGGATCCAGCAACAACTCCTAATGAGAAGAAAGCATAAAACAATCCGAATGCTTTTCCGCGCTTATCATCTGTCGTATTTTCAACAAGTAATGCATTTATCGATGGGAAAAGGATAGCGAATCCAATGCCATAAATCATCATAACGATAAAGAGCATACCTTTTGTTGCGAATAATCCAAGTAAAGATAACGCGAATGCCATTACTGCAATACCAATTAGCATGAGTTTTGAACGATTAAATCGATCATAAATACGGTTTGTTGGCAGCAAGAAGAAGAGGATAGCGGTAATGCCGAATACACTTAACATCATGCCTGTTGTAGATGCTTTAAGTGCTAATGCCTCAACTTTCACTGGTAGCATATAAGTGACAATTCCTTGTGAAAACATTAGCGTGAAAGCACCAATATATGCTTGCAATAACGGTTCTGATTTCAATAGTTCAATCATATCCTCTTTGTTCATCATTTGTGTTCTTGAAGTATCTTTTCTTGATACGTTATTTGGTAAGAAGAATAGAGATACGATTGTACCAAGGACCATTAAAATAGAAATGGTAATGAACACCCACTCTATACCAGCAGTTGCTTTCATAATTCCACTGAAAGCCGGTCCTACAATTGCCGCTGTTCCAACAGCGGCACCAGATAGAGCCATTGCCTTACCTTGTCTTGCTGAATTTGTTTGTTTTGATAAAAACGTAAAGGCAGCAGGAATTAAAAATCCGTCACTAAAGCCGTGCATAAAGCGCACAACTAATAGTTGTTCACCACTTTGAACAACGGTGTATAACAAGACTATGAAACTCGTAAGTCCCATGCTTATATAAAGTATTTTTTTTGCACCAAATTTATCGACAGCAGCGCCAGCAATAATATTACCGATCATATTAGCGAATGAGTACATACCGACAACTAGCCCAATAATAAGAGGAGATCCTCCAAGACTTTGAGCGAACGTACTCATAATAGGTAATTGTGAAAATGTATCTAGAAACGCTACGATAACAATAAAGTAAATAAAATATTTCAAGCGATATTCACCTCTCCTCTGCTATTATGGCATAATGCTAATTTCAACCGCAATGAAATTAGCATTCACAGATGTGGAAAAAAGTACAAAGTGACAAAATATTGAACGTTATTTGTTAAAATTTAGTGGAAATGAGATTGTTTTTTTGAAATATATGGATAGAAGTATTATAATAGATTTGTAAACTTCACCAGGTTAAGTATATACGTAGAGAGGGATGTATAAAATGAAAGCATTACTTTGGCATAATCAACGCGATGTACGAGTAGAAGAAGTACCAGAACCAACTGTAAGACCAGGAGCAGTTAAGATTAAAGTGAAATGGTGTGGTATCTGCGGAACAGACTTGCATGAATATTTAGCAGGACCTATTTTTATTCCAACAGAAGAGCACCCATTAACACACGTAAAAGCACCGGTTATTTTAGGTCATGAGTTTAGTGGTGAGGTAGTTGAAATCGGTGAAGGCGTTACTTCTCATAAAGTGGGAGATCGCGTCGTTGTAGAACCAATTTATTCTTGTGGTAAATGTGAAGCTTGTAAACATGGACATTACAATGTTTGTGAACAACTTGTTTTCCACGGTCTTGGCGGAGACGGCGGCGGTTTCTCTGAATATACAGTAGTACCAGAAGATATGGTCCACCATATTCCTGATGAAATGACGTATGAACAAGGTGCACTTGTAGAACCAGCAGCTGTAGCAGTTCATGCAGTACGTCAAAGTAAATTAAAAGAAGGGGAAGCTGTAGCAGTATTTGGTTGTGGTCCAATTGGACTTCTTGTCATTCAAGCAGCTAAAGCAGCAGGAGCAACTCCTGTGATTGCAGTAGAACTTTCTAAAGAACGTCAAGAGTTAGCAAAATTAGCAGGTGCGGATTATGTATTAAATCCAGCTACTCAAGATGTACTAGCAGAAATTCGTAACTTAACAAATGGTTTAGGTGTAAATGTGAGCTTTGAAGTAACAGGTGTCGAAGTAGTACTTCGTCAAGCGATTGAAAGTACAAGCTTTGAAGGACAAACTGTAATTGTTAGTGTGTGGGAAAAAGATGCGACAATTACGCCAAACAACCTTGTACTAAAAGAAAAAGAAGTTATCGGTATTCTTGGATACCGTCATATCTTCCCAGCTGTTATTAAATTAATTAGCTCTGGCCAAATTCAAGCAGAGAAATTAATTACGAAAAAAATCAAAGTGGATCAAGTTGTTGAAGAAGGATTTGAAGCACTTGTAAAAGATAAAACGCAAGTGAAAATTCTTGTTTCACCTAAATAATAGAGAATAGTAAAAAGTAGCTCTTTTCTAGAAATAGAAGAGGGCTACTTTTTTTCTATACAGAAAGGTGATAGACTTTCCTTTAACTACAGGTATTTTGTTTGGAAGGGGAAGTCTAATGCTTTCATTTATGTTGACATTGAAACGAATGCTAAAAGCTTGTTTACGAGCGTGGAAAGATAAAGAATTTCAAGTATTATTCGTATTAACATTTTTAACATTAACATCTGGTACGATTTTTTATAGTACAGTTGAAGGATTACGCCCTCTTGACGCTTTATATTTTAGTGTGGTCACGTTGACGACTGTCGGTGATGGGAATTTTAGTCCGCAAACTGATTTCGGAAAGGTATTTACAATCTTATATATCTTTATTGGGATTGGATTAGTGTTTGGATTTATTCATAAGTTGGCAGTTAATGTACAACTGCCAAGTATATTATCGAATAGAAAAAAAGAGTAAAGCATGTCGATGCTTTACTCTTTTTTTACATTAGTTTAGACAATCATTCGTAGTAGCTTAACAATACTTTATTACAATATAAGTGCATTCATTCATTATATTCACTATGTATAAAGTTATAATGATATGAACATTTGCATATTTTAATTTATTGATAGAAATTTCATGAAAGGTGGGATATTCTAGTCATAGGTTAACCGGACGATATCATAGGATCCTAACAAAAAGTTTACAATAATTCAATTATAAAATGGAGGATTTCAGATGAAAAAGAAAGTACTTGCTTTAGCAGCAGCTATTACATTAGTAGCGCCGTTACAAAGTGTTGCATTTGCTCATGAAAACGATGGGGGAAGTAAAATAAAAATAGTTCATCGCTGGTCTGCTGAAGATAAACATAAAGAAGGCGTAAACTCTCATTTATGGATTGTAAACCGCGCCATTGATATTATGTCTCGCAATACAACACTTGTAAAACAAGATCGAGTTGCACAATTAAATGAATGGCGTACGGAATTAGAAAATGGTATTTATGCTGCTGATTATGAAAATCCTTATTATGATAATAGCACATTTGCTTCACATTTCTATGATCCAGACAATGGAAAAACATATATTCCATTTGCAAAGCAGGCAAAAGAAACTGGCGCTAAATATTTTAAATTAGCTGGTGAATCATATAAAAATAAAGATATGAAACAAGCATTCTTCTATTTAGGATTATCTCTTCATTATTTAGGAGATGTAAACCAACCGATGCATGCGGCAAACTTTACAAATCTTTCGTACCCACAAGGATTCCATTCTAAATATGAAAACTTTGTAGATACGATAAAAGATAATTATAAAGTAACGGATGGAAATGGATATTGGAACTGGAAAGGTACAAATCCAGAAGAGTGGATTCACGGAGCGGCAGTAGCAGCGAAACAAGATTACGCTGGCATTGTAAATGATAATACGAAAGATTGGTTCGTAAAAGCAGCTGTATCACAAGAATATGCAGATAAATGGCGCGCTGAAGTTACACCAATGACAGGTAAGCGATTAATGGATGCACAACGTGTTACTGCCGGATACATTCAGCTTTGGTTTGATACGTACGGAGATCGTTAAGTATTAAAAAAAAGGTCAAATCTCACAATAGAGTATTTGGCCTTTTTATAACTAATACATGGAGGTATGAAACGTGAAAGGAAAATTGCTAAAAGGTGTACTTAGCTTTGGGATTGGTTTAGGAGTTTTATACGGAGGATCTTCAGCTCAAGCAGAAACGTCTACAAATCAAAATAATACTTTGAAAGTGATGACACATAATGTGTACATGCTATCAACAAATTTATATCCGAACTGGGGACAAAGTGAGCGTGCTGATTTAATTGGGGCGGCAGATTATATAAAGAATCAAGACGTTGTTATATTAAATGAAGTGTTTGATAATAGCGCATCAGATCGTTTGTTAGGGAATTTGAAGAAAGAATATCCAAATCAAACAGCGGTATTAGGTCGTAGTAACGGAAATGAATGGGATAAAACGTTAGGTAGCTATTCATCTTCAACTCCTGAAGATGGGGGCGTTGCAATCGTGAGTAAATGGCCGATTGTTGAAAAGATTCAATATGTATTTGCAAAAGGATGCGGGCCAGATAATTTATCGAATAAAGGATTTGTATACACGAAAATTAAGAAAAATGATCGTTTCGTTCATGTAATCGGGACGCATTTGCAGGCTGAAGATAGTATGTGCGGAAAAACTTCACCTGCATCTGTACGTACAAATCAGTTAAAAGAAATTCAAGACTTTATTAAAAATAAGAATATACCAAATGACGAGTACGTCCTATTTGGTGGTGATATGAACGTGAATAAAATAAATGCAGAGAACAATAGTGACTCAGAGTACGCATCCATGTTCAAAACATTGCACGCTTCTATTCCATCTTATACAGGACATACAGCAACTTGGGATGCGACGACAAACAGTATAGCAAAATATAATTTCCCTGATAGCCCTGCCGAGTATTTAGATTATATTATCGCAAGTAAAGACCATGCGAATCCGTCATTTATAGAGAATAAAGTATTACAATCGAAATCTCCACAGTGGATTGTTACATCATGGCTTAAAAAATATACATATAATGATTACTCTGATCATTATCCAGTAGAGGCAACTATTTCTATGAAATAGTCCTAAAAAAGTTTCTTCTTAATAGGAAGAAACTTTTTTATTTTGTAGAGGAAATTTCAACTTTCTTTCCAATATGTATAAGACATATTGAAAAGAGGAGAGAAAAATGTGGATCGAGGAATTTTTAAAGAGGTTCCATTACCGTGTGCATTTTTGGATGAAGTGG
Source organism: Bacillus sp. BB081 (assembly GCF_008368895.1). Classification (NCBI taxonomy): domain Bacteria; kingdom Bacillati; phylum Bacillota; class Bacilli; order Caryophanales; family Bacillaceae; genus Bacillus; species Bacillus sp. BB081. The sequence continues at coordinate 5,175 of NZ_QOZX01000044.1, read as the reverse complement.
CTTTAGATAGAAATATTCAATCGATTATAGAATTAAGTGGGAATAAGAAGATTCGTATAGCGAGTAAATCGTTACGTTCTGTTCCAGTTATGCAAAAGATTTTAGCTACAAATGATCGATTTCAAGGTATTATGTGTTTTTCACCTAGAGAGGCTTTGTTTTTAATTGAACAAGGATTCAATGATTTATTGCTTGGGTATCCTGCTTATGATAAAAGAGCTTTACATGAAATTAGTTTGCTAACAAAGCAAGGCCTCATTATAACTTGTATGGTGGATTGTGAAGACCATATTGTTTATCTAGAAAAAATTGCTGAGGAGTCTAAAGGGTGTTTTCGTGTTTGTTTGGATATTGATATGAGTAGTCATTTTTTTCAATTTCATTTTGGGGTCAAAAGATCACCAGTAAAAGATGTGCAAAGTACTTTGAAAATAGTGAGAAGGGTAAAAGAATCATCATGTTTAATACTAGATGGTGTAATGGGATATGAAGCCCAAATTGCTGGGGTAGGAGATCACATACCTAATCAAAGAGTGAAAAGTAAAGTAATTTCGTATTTAAAGAAGAAGTCAGTGTTAGAAGTTAAAGAAAGAAGAGGACATATCGTAAAAGAAATACAAAACCTAGGTATTGAACTAAGGTTTGTAAATGGGGGAGGCACAGGAAGTATAAAAACAACTGAGCAAGATAATTCAGTTTCAGAGATTACAATAGGTTCTGCTTTTTATGCCCCGAAGCTGTTCGATTATTATAAAGAGGTGCAATTTCATCCAGCTGTCGGATTTGCTTTACCAGTTGTGCGTAAACCAGCCCTGTTTATTTACACTTGTTTAGGTGGTGGATATATTGCCTCAGGTGCAATCGGGAAAGATAAAGAACCTGAGATTTGGAGACCAAATGGTGCGAAATTATTAGCTTTAGAAGGCGCTGGCGAAGTGCAAACACCGATTTTTTATAACGGTGAGGAACGAGTAGAGATAGGAGATTCTATCTTGTTTCGCCATAGTAAAGCTGGAGAGTTATGTGAGCGTTTTCCTTTTTTATATCGTGTGAAAGAAGGAGAGATTGTTGGGGAGTATTCAACATATCGGGGGGATGGCCAATGCTTTCTATAAAGGGACAAAAATGGAGAAATTGGACAGGGAATGTAGAAGGAACGCCGCATTATACGATGTATCCAGAAAGTATACAAGATGTAGTAGAAGTTGTAGGGCTTGCTCGAAAAAAAGGGAAGAAAATTCGTGTTGTCGGTTCAGGACACTCGTTTACACCTCTTGTGCAAACGGAAGAAATTTTAGTTTCTTTAGATGAATTGAAAGGTATTTTGGATATGGATGCAGAGAAGATGGTTGCCGAAGTATGGGCAGGAACAAAGTTACATGATTTAGGGAAGTTACTTGAAGAAAAAGGTTATGCACAAGAAAATTTAGGGGATATTGATTTGCAATCGATTGCAGGAGCGATTAGTACAGGGACTCATGGAACGGGTATTACCTTTGGAAGTTTATCAACACAAGTTATAGAGATTACCGCAGTTTTATCTACAGGCGAGAGTATAGTTTGTTCGGAAACTGAGAATGTGGAATATTGGAGAGCCTTTCAGTTGTCGCTTGGAATGTTAGGTATCATTGTAAAAATAAAATTGAAGGTTATTCCAGCCTATTCACTCGTTTATAAAAGTGAAAAACAGTCATTATCTACTGTAATGAACAAGCTAGAAGAATATAAGAAGAATCGCCATTTTGAATTTTTTGTTTTTCCTTATTCAGATGAAGTACAAGTGAAATTTACAAATGAAACAACGGGTAAAAAAAGTGACTTGAAATGGCATAAACTAAAGGTAGAGTTGCTTGAAAATAAGATGTTCTCTTTGTTATCTAAAGGATGTAAATGGTTTCCTTCTATAAGTAAAGGAGTAAGTCGATTATCGGCTAAAGCTGTACCGAATACAAAGATAGTTGGTCCGAGTTATGAAGTATTTGCTACGTCGCGTGCGGTTCCATTTTATGAAATGGAGTATAGTGTTCCTTCAAATTATATGCGGGCCGTTGTAGAAGAAATTTCAAACCTTATTGAAAAGAAAAAGTATAAAGTGCACTTCCCAATTGAATGTCGTTATGTGAAAAGTGATGATATATGGCTCAGTCCAGCGTACGGAAGGGATTCAGCGTATATTGCCGTTCATATGTATAAAGGTATGAAGTATGCTGCTTATTTTGGTGAGGTGGAGAAAATTTTTCTAAAGTATGAAGGGCGCCCGCATTGGGGGAAAATGCATACGTTAACGTACGAAAAATTACAAAATATATATCCAAAAATGCATTCGTTTCTAAAGGCGAGGAAGTTACTAGATGAAGCAGAAATGTTTTCAAACCCTTACACAGAAAAATTATTTACGATTATGAAAAAAAGCTGACAAAGTATTACTTGTCAGCTTTTTTTAGTATGATCGCATTTCTTGTTTGACTAATACGCTCGTAAAATAGTAATTTATCACGACTAAATACATGCAATAAAACATGAATAATAAATAGACCGTTAATTACAAATTGGAATAATAGTATAACTAGTAATACTAAAGGCTCTGTATGATTTAAGATAGAGCTACTCGAAAGAATATAATTGATTCCGCCTAGAATGAAATAGAATATCCCGTAACGAATGAATAATTCTTTTAGTGTAATACGCTCAGCTTGTCCTTTAATATAAATTCGAAGCAACGCTTTTCCTATTGTTCTTCCATTCGTAAAGTATGGAATGATAATAAAGTAAATTAAGATTGAACATGTAATGAAAAGGAGTTCGTATACATTTGTATAAGATTGGATGTTAGCAATAAATAGTGAATTTCCTTTATTTTTAATGAAAGGTACAACGATAGATAAGAAAATCCAATCAATTTGCATAGCGATGAGACGACGAATAAATCCAACTGGTTTCGTTTCTAAATCAATATGAATATCTAATTCACTTGTTTTCGGAAGAAAGTACGTAAATATTGGTGCAATGATAAAACCAATTACGCCGCCTAGCGTGTTTAAAAACAAATCGTCAATATCAAATAAGCGATAGGCACAATTATAAATACCATATAATCCAGTTACTTGTGTTAACTCAAAGAACAGTGAAAGGCAAAAAGAAATGCACACTGTTTGTAAGAAGCTACGTCGGAAGTAATAACGTAAGTACATACCGAACGGAACGGTTAGTAGAACGTTAAAAGCAACTTGTAAAAACGCAGATTCCTTTAATAAATAGAAGTAGGTAGCTGGCTTCGTTAAAATCGCCGAGGTATGATTACTAATCTCTTGTATGAAATAAAATGGCGAGAGTTGCATATGTTGCGTATTAGCCGGTTGTAGGCTACAAGTATCATACGTTTGTGGTAACGGCAAAATCACAAGGAAATAGGCATTTAATAAGTAAAGTAATAATGAATATAAAATAAATGAACGCCATTTATTCAAATAACCGTATTTACGATAATTAAATATTAAAAAAGGGATTAATAGAAACATTGCTAAAATAGGAAATAAAATAAATGCTGTTTTTATTGGAAATAAATATGCAGTCAAAATGAAGCTCCTTTCAATGAAATTTCGTTTATCATTATAACGTTAAAAGAACCTTAAAACAAAATTAAAATATTTCGAAATAGAAAAAATTTCAAATTTAAACGGGATTAAGTTATACTAAATTTAATATAAGGATATTGTGATTATTATAAGTTGAGAGAGGGTACAAGATATGCGATATGAGCTTTTTTCTGTAAGTGGGGATCATATTATTACTTTTGAAAGTGCATGGCGTTTTCAGGAGGGAGAACAGATTTTTGTTCATGATGATCAAACAAAACGAAATTTTATTATTATCCGCCTAACGCATGATGTATTTCAACAAAATAAACATGTTATTCGTTTGTATTGTCAAGAAAAGAAAGTATACGCATAAAAGGGGCCCCTCTTACTGTACAGAAAGGTAAGAGGGGTTTTATCATTATAAAGATATAAAAAAACGAGTCATCCTAATTTAATAGAATGACTCGTTTTTCGATTTGTAAGTTGAACTTTATAAGAAAATAAGAGTAAGTACACCTACGATAATACAATAGAAAGAGAAATATTTTAAATTTCCTTTTGCCATAATGTTCATAAACCATTTTAAAGAAATATACGTCATGATAAATGTTGCGATAAATGCAACGACATATGGTACGAATAATGTGTCTAGATTTGGATCTTTTGCAATGTCTGTAATACTTAGTAATAAACCACCTAAGCTAACAGGGATATATAGTAAGAATGAGAAACGAAGAGCTGTTTCTTGCTTCATACCAAGTAACATCGCTGCGACGATTGTTGCACCTGATCGGCTTATTCCAGGAATTAGTGCGCAAGCTTGTGCTAATCCGATGATAACTGCATCTTTCATAGAAAGATCACCATCATTTTTACGTCCACGTAGGTTTCTAATAATCCAAAGACCGACAGCAGTAATAAGAAGGGAAATCCCAACCATCTTCACGCCTTTTAAGTACTGGTCGATGTAATCTTTAAATAAAACACCAATAACACCTGCTGGAATGGTCGCAATAACAAGGTAAATAATAAAGAAGAAATCTGATTTTGCGCCTTCCGCTTTTGTAAATATATAAGATAGACCATTCTTCGTTAGACGAATTAAATCATTTCTATAAATAAGTAATACAGCTAATAATGAAGCTGAATTAACAAGTAGTTCGAAGCTAAACCCTTCTATTTTTAGTCCTAGCAAATGTTGTGCTAAAACGAGGTGACCACTTGAAGAAATCGGAATGGGTTCTGTTAGTCCTTGGAACAGACCAAGAATTAAATATTTTAAAATGTAGTAAAATTGTTCCATAATAACCTCCTTGTTTATTAGTCGAAAGAAACAACTTTTCCATTATAACAAAGATATGGATGAATATTGAAAAGAAATAAAAATTCGATATATAATAAAAACCTCGTCTTATAGAGAAGTGAACCCGAATAGTGGTACATGAAAAAAACACCTCCTGAATTCGCATACTAAGTATGCAAATTCAATGGAGGTGTTTTTTCGTATGACGACAAGAGTTCATTACCCAGAAGAAACAAAGTGGAAAGTAATTGAAATGAAGAAAGATGGTTATTCAAATCGTACAATTATGGAGAA
>NZ_QOZX01000043.1:0-54873 GCF_008368895.1 Bacillus sp. BB081 | reverse complement strand
TGAGCAAGGCAAAGTAGTAATGAAAGTAACAACAGATAAAGAAGGAAAAGCGAAAGTTTCAGATCTATCAGTAGGAAAATACAAATTAGTAGAAACGGAAAGTTTACCAGGTTACAAAAAACTAACAGAATCAGTATCATTCGAAATCAAAAAAGGTATGACAGAAGTTTTATTACTAAAAGTAGAGAATGAACAGTTAGACAAAGGTTCAGTAGAAATTACAAAAATGGCTGCTGAAAGTAAGAATGTATTATCAGGGGCAGTGTTTGAAGTTCATGACGAAAAAGGCAAAGTAGTAACGAAAGTAACAACAGATAAAGAAGGAAAAGCGAAAGTCTCAGGCTTATCTGTAGGTCACTACACACTTGTAGAAGTAGAAGCACCAAAGGGTTATGAAAAGTTAACTAATCCAATTCCATTTGAAATTACAAAAGGAATGATAAGTCCAGTTCAATTAGAAGTATTAAACAAATTGACTTCTTTAGCACCACCAGGCCCAGAAAAACCAGAAACAACGGATCCAGAAAAACCAGAAACGACGAATCCAGAAAAACCAGAAACAATGGATCCAGAGAAACCAGAAACGACGGATCCAGAGAAGCCTGGAACAACGGATCCAGAGAAGCCTGAAAAAGAATTACCGAAGACAGGACAGAAAATGCCTGTGGAACCATATATGGGAGCACTTCTTATTATGATGAGTTTTGGATTGCTCGTATTAGGTAGAAAACAGCAGAGATAATAAAAATGAAAAGGTATCCTCAAAGTATTGGAGGATACCTTTTTTATTTGGCATAAAAAATATTTAGCAAAAGAACTCGATGCAAATATCAACAAAAAGGAAGAAAAAGTTCTTCCTATTTTCTTGATATGGTTATATCAAAAAATAGCTATATATATTTAATGTGAAAATAAAAGGTTAAAGGCCTTCGTAATGTTTTGGGGAAAAAAGAGTTATCTATGTAATTAATTTGAGTACTTTAAGAAAGAGAGCTTTTTCCTAAAGTATTCAAAGGATGATAGTCCAATAGCAGGTGGGAGATGAAACTCGTTTTAGCACTGTATTTACACCTTAAAAGGTAGATAGGGGAAAATAATGTAAAAAAACTATTGTATGTTTAAAAGTCTTATGTTACATTCGTGTTACAGAATAGTTACAAACAGTAACTTATGTTACGGTTTGTTTTCTTTTGTTTATCAGTATGTTACAAAGGGAGAAAAAGTAAAGCTGAAAAAATAGCAACCTAAAAATAGTTTTTCTATGTGTATAAGAGTGTGTGTAGTAAAGAGCCTGGTGAGAGCTTTACGCACATTATTAAAATTCCTTTCTGTCTTTAAAAGAAGAAGAAAACCAACTACCAACTATTTAGGAGTTTTAAGTAATGATAGTAAATGAAATGTACTTCCTTTCCCACACACAAAGTACATCTTTATTTTCAGTCTAATTACTACACAGACTTTTATACATATGCTGTTATCGTTTTAGGGATATATAGGAGGAGAAAAAATGAAAAAGTTATTAATGGTAATTGGACTTACGTTTTTAATGTTAGCTGGGTGTAGTAATGGGAATTTTGACAAAGCAATGGATGAAGGAAAGACCGCGTTAACGAATAAAGAATATAAAAATGCTTTATCATCATTTGAAAAAGCGCTAGATGAGAAAAAAGACGATTCAGATGCAAAGACGCTTGTAGAACAAACGAAAGTAATGATTGAAGCAGTGAAGTTAAAAGAAGAAACAAAGGTAGAAGAATCAATCAAGTCATTTGAAAAAGTAGAGAACATGAAGAATGGAAATGCTACGCTTGTAAAACAAGCAAAGGAAGAACGAACAGCATTACTAGCCATCTTAGAGCAAAAAAAGAAGTATAGCGAGCAACTGACGAAAAGTGAAGAGTTAATAAGTAAGAAAAATTATGCAGAAGCGAAAGAGATATTAAATAAGCTAGTTGCAGAAACAAAAGATAACAAGAATCTTGAAGAATATAATAAAAAAGCGGTAGGATTAGTTACTAAAATGAATGAAGAAGAAAAAACTGAAAAGAATGAAGCAGCAGCGAAGGCACAAAAAACAAATGCAGTAACGAATCAAAAAGTAGCAACAGAAAAGACTCAAAAAACTGAGGCAGAAAAAAACCAAAAGGTAGCAACAGAAAAGACTCAAAAAACTGAGGCAGAAAAGAATCAGAAGGTAGTAACAGAAAAGAACGAAAAAACTGAGGCAGAAAAGAACCAAAAAGTAGAGACAGGAAAGAATCAAAATGCATTTACTTTTGAGAAAGCTACAGCATATATCAAAAATGAATATAAAGAAGACTATGATTACACGCTAGAGAATACGCAAGTAGAGAATGGAAAGAAATATTATCAAATTAGAGCGCGTACGACATATAAAATAGAAGGCGCAGGTGGACCAGGATTTACTGGTGTATTTAAAGTATTCGAAGATGGTACAATTGTTGAAGTGCACTAAGTTGATGGAAAAGGTATCCTCAAAGTATATGAGGGTACCTTTTTAGCATAAAAAAAGGCATCTAGCAAAAGTACTAGATGCAAATAAAAACACAAGGGAAGACAAATTTCTTCCCGTTTCCCGTATGTAATTATATCAAAAAATATATAAAAAACTAGCTTTATTTTTAATATAATTGATGTGTGAAGCTATGAAAGTATAAGATTACACTATTTTTGTAGTGTTTTGTTGAAAAAAGGAGCTGTATATATGATTAATTTTAAACCAGAAAATTTGAACCAACTATTAAAAGTGATGCTCATTAGTGCGAATAAGTCCTATGATGCGATTAAAGATTATGAATTTACGGGAGAAGCAGTAGTATTCTGTATAGACTTCGAATATATTGACGTTTCTTTAATGATTGTAGATATGTTAGGAAGATCAGCGGCGAGATTTAACATTTTGCCATTTGCTAAACCAGATACGAATGAGATAGATTACATTCAGTTTCAAGTGTATTCGATTAATGAAGGGAATTTTAAGGAAATGATTGATACGATGTAGAAAACTATAAAGTGAAACTTTAATCAGTGGGGGATTCATCCCCACTGATTATTAGCCCTCACCAATCGGACGTTTACGGGCAGCCCGACGCCCACCTAACTTCTTTGCTCCAGCTGAAATTTTTGGGGATTTTTACTGTCCGTTAACGCGGGGTAATTTTACAAATATGTATATACCAACTAATATATAATTAATACATTCATATAATTGGAGTGATGAGATGCAGCCGTTAGAAAGGGAGATTCATTCTAATATGCTGAAAGTGTGGCGAATCCACGCTTTAATTGGGGCGGCAGTTATACTAGCAGTCGTAATTGCGTATTTCTTTTTTATGATCAATTTTAACTGGTGGGGCTGGTTGTTTGGCTTGCTAGTAACAGGCGCTATTACATTTATCCCGCTTGATTATTTTGTGTTTCCAAATTTACGTCAACGTTATTATAGTTACAGATTAAATGAAGAAGAGATTGAGATTCAAAAGGGAATGTTCGTTGTAAAACGCGTACTTATTCCGATGATGCGTGTGCAGCACGTAACGATTGAACAGGGCCCAATTATGAGAAAGTATAATTTAGCAGAATTACATATTTCAACAGCGGCAACTTCTCATAGTATTCCAGGCTTAACGAAAGAAGAAGCAGAGCAGCTGAAAAGACAAATTGGAGAACTTGCGAAAGTGAGTGATGAGGATGTATAAGAGGCAACATCCGATCACAATTTTATTAGGTATTCGAATTGCGACTTTGTTGCCTTTTATTTTTCTTGTTTTATTTCATTCAGATGGTGAAGTAAAACCTTGGTATTTCTTACATCTTGTTCTTTTGGCCATATTATTTATTATGGCAATTTTCTCAGCTATAAAATGGTATTTCAAAGTGTACTGGGTTGAAAATAATATTTTACATATAAAGCACGGTGTGTTCGTTAAGAAGGAAAGCTACTTAAATAGAGAACGTGTGCAAAATATTAGTACGTCTTCTAACATCATTTATCAAGTGCTCGGACTGACGAAATTAAACATAGAAGTAGCGGGCGGTGGTAGTGAGCCGGAAGTGATGTTAGCTGGTATTAAAGAAGATGAAGCGAAGGAACTAATTGCCTTATTAAATAAAAAAAGAAGCGCTGCAAGTGAAGAAGTACCCATGGCAGAAGAAAGTAAGACGATTTATCAGTTAACGATGAAAGAGATTTTAGTAGCTTCCATTACGTCTGGTAGATTCGGATTAGTGTTTTCTGGATTACTTCTTATTTACACAGAGTTTAATCAATTTCTTCCAGAATGGCTCATAAATAAAGTGGAAGCGTATGTGATGGATAACGGTGTATATGAATTAATCGTTATGGCCGCGATTTTAATGGCGGTTTCGTGGGTCGTTTCGACAGCTGGCTATGCGTTAAAATATGCGAACTTTAAAATAGAGCGAAACGGAAATGAAGTTCGCATCGTGCAAGGTTTATTTGATAAGAAAGAGTTTGTTTTAAAATTACATCGCATTCAAGCAATTACGGTGAAAGAAGGAATTCTCCGCGAGCCTTTCGGTTATTGCTCTGTCGAAGTGGAAGTCATTCAAAGTATAGAAGCAGCAGGGCATGAAGTGATGCTACATCCTTTTATGAAAAAGAAAGATGTACAGCAGTTACTTACATATTTGCAGTTGCCGTATGAAATGGAAGAGAAAATCGTTCATTTACCGGAGGTCGCATTACGCCGTTACGTAATAATGGGCTGGATTACAAGTGCGATACTCGCTGTGCCGATCGTCGGTACGAGTATATATTTTAAGCAAAATATGGCGTTATTCACTTTAATACCACTATTTATCATATTTACGTTACTTGCATATGCCCGGTATAAAAGTGGTGGATATATGATACGAGACAATCAGTTAGTAATGGTGTACCGAGGCCTAGCAAAATATACAGGAATCATGCGAAGAAGGCATGTTCAAGCAGTAGGATACAATCAATCGTATTTTCAAAAGAAAGACGAGCTATGTACAGCAGTGGTATCGGTAGCGGGGCATCGTTACAAAGTGAAGCATATGCAAAAAGAAGATGCGCTTCGTATATATAATTGGTACAAAGAAAAAGGAAACACCGGCGTGTAACGGTGTTTCCTTTTTTATGTCGTCATTTGTCGATAAGTCGATATTCTTTGTCGAATCGTCGATATATTGAAAAAATCGTTGATATATTCAAAGATATGATAGATATATTCGGAAAATCGTTGATATAATTTCACATACCGTGGTCTTCAAACTCCGAACTCCAAAACCTAAACTAACACATCAAAAGTAGTCACAAATGACGGACGAGAGAAAATACTTTTCTGCTGCTCTGCATGTGGATGCGCCTGAGCCTGTCCTTGTCCTTCTGCTTGTGCAGAGCGTTTTTTGTGAGCATTTTCGAATGAACGTGATTCTGTCCAGTCTTTAAAGTTTTGCTCCGTTTCCCACATCGTTAAGATGACATATGTATCGTTACTTAATGGACGTAGAACGCGGATCGCTTGGAATCCTGGTTCGTTTTCGATAAGGCCTGCGCGGTTTTTAAAACGGTTTTCAAATACAGGGCGACCTTCGTCTGTGACAGAAATGTTGTTACAAACGATGTAGCCAGGTTGTCCTTTAAATTCACCAACAGCGTCTAGTACGTCATACTGAAGAGAACCTTCTACAGATTCTTCTGTATTTTCTTTATAAAACATATCTTTTTCATTATTTTTTGCAGTGAAATGTGCTTGTTCTAGAGGTGTTTCGTATGAAATAATAGCCTTCATTTTAATGCCCCCTTAATTGTTTGTTTCTATTATATCAACTCTCGTAAAAAACTTCGAAGATTATATACATAAAGATACTTCTTTTTCAAATAATAAATGTACCATCATTTGGAAAGAAGGCCGATGTATGAAGAAAGTAAAGTGGACTTTATTAGGTGGATTAGCAACGCTCGTATTAGCGATTGTACTTTATAAACTTATTGTGTTAGCTGGTGGCTATATGATGGATGAAAAGCAGCTCGTTTTCCACTCTTCATCACGTATCGTTGACCAGAAAGGGAAAGAAATTACGAAATTATACGTAGAAAATAGAGAGCTCGTACCAATCGAGCAAATTCCAAAATACGTGCAGCAGTCGTTTATTGCGGTGGAAGATTCTCGTTTTTATGAGCATCAAGGAATTGATTACCCGTCTATATTCCGGGCTCTTTATAAAGATACGTTAGCTGGAGAAAAGGTCGAAGGTGGTAGTACCATTACGCAGCAACTTGCTAAAAACGTTTTTTTAACTCGTGAAAAAACAGTTACGCGTAAATTGAAGGAAGTCGCAATTTCCCTTCAATTAGAGCAAAAATATACGAAGCAACAAATTCTTGAAATGTATATGAATCATATTTATTTTGGCCATGGAGCTTACGGTATTCAAGCAGCAGCAAAGTTGTATTTTAATAAAAATGTAGAAGATTTAACAGTAGAAGAGGGCGCAATGCTTGCAGGTCTTCCGAAGTCGCCAAACGGATATTCACCGTATTTCTCACCAGAGAAAAGTAAGGAGCGGCGTGATCTCGTATTGTCACTTATGCATAAACAAGGCTATTTGACTGCCGAAGATAGTGTACGTTATCAAGGAAAGACAATTGCTTTATATAAAAACTTAGACGAGAATGAACTCGCATATATGCCGTATATTGATATGGTTATAGATGAAGCAGCTCGTTTATACGGATTGTCTCATCAAGAAGTACTGCGCGGAGGATATACGTTTGTCGTACCGATGGATGAAAAGATTCAAAAGGTAGCGTATAACCAGTTTCAAGATGCAAGGAATTTCCCTGGTAAAGAAGAGGGGGCGCAAGGTGCTTTTTTATTAATGGATAATCGTACGGGCGGAATTAAAGCGGCGATTGGCGGAAGAAAGTACGTCCCGAGAGGCTTTAATCGTATTTTCGCAAAAAGACAGCCCGGTTCTGTGCTAAAACCACTTATCGTCTATGCACCAGCACTCGAAACGAAAAAGTATAATCCGTATTCTTTATTGACGAATGAAAGAAATTCATTTGAAGGCTATGAACCCCGAAATTATAACCATGCGTATTCGAAAGAAATGACGATGTACGATGCGATTTTAGAGTCAGCAAATGTGCCGGCAGTTTCTTTATTAAATGAGTTAGGGGTAGAAGAAGGAAAGCAATATTTAGAGAAAGGAAATGTTCATATTGCCGATGCTGGTTTAAGTACAGCACTTGGCGGGCTGAAAAATGGTGTTTCAACATTTGATCTTGTGAAAATGTATCGTGCATTTTTAGCAAATGGCGCTATTATTGAGCCGCACGTGATTGATAAAGTGTTAAATAGACACGGCGCAGTTATTGGAGAATCGCCAAAAGTAGAAACGAAAATTTTCTCGAAACAAACGGCATGGTATATGACAAAAATGTTAGAAGGGGTTGTGAAGGAAGGGACAGCAAGAGCAGGCATATATAGCGGTGCATTAGCTGGGAAAACAGGTACAACTTCCTTACCGAATGACGATAATGGAGCTAGAGATATGTGGTTCGTTGGCTATACGCCAAATTTAGTAGGTGCTGTTTGGATTGGTTATGACCGTACGGATAAAGAGCATCAGTTGCAAGGAGAAAGTGCGTCAGCAACGAAATTGTTTAAGAAAATTTTAACGAAGGCAAATGTGGAACAGAAAGAGCAGTTTATGAAACCAGAAGGTGTGGAAACAATCGGTGCTCCGATTCGTTTGCGCAAAATTGAAGATGTAAAAGTGAAATTAGCGTTTAGCCCTTTCGGTTTATTTAAAGCAAAATTAAGCTGGACACCACTTCCAGATGAAAGAATTATGTATCGTATTTATAGAGTAGAAAACGGAGTCCATACGCATGTAGCAACTGTAAATGGTGCCGGGGAATATGAAGAAAAGTTCGTTAACATCTTTTCAAAACCGAGTTTTTACGTTGTACCATATAACACACAAACGAATCGCGAAGGAGAAAAGTCAAAAGTAGCTAAACCATAGTTTTTCTCTGTGCTATAATAAGAATGTTGTGAAAATAGTAAGCGGTTTTACGAATGTTTGTGTCAATTTCATGAACAACGTACATAATGTTATGCATTTTGTTTTTACAAGCTGTATAGTAAAAAAAGATAAATATCGGAATAGAACGTATTTAGAGCAAAAGCATTGGCAAGGAAGGGAGCAAGGGTCTTGGTAAGAACTATAAATGAGACATTTTTAAAAGCATGTAGGGGGGAACGTACTGATTATGTACCAGCATGGTATATGCGTCAAGCAGGTCGTTCGCAGCCGGAATATAGAAAGATAAAAGAAAAGTATTCTTTATTTGAAATTACACACAATCCAGAGTTATGTGCTTACGTTACAAAGTTACCAGTTGATCAATATAACGTAGACGCAGCAATTCTGTATAAAGATATTATGTCACCACTACCTGCAATTGGTGTGGATGTAGAAATTAAATCAGGTATTGGCCCAGTTATTGATAATCCAATTCGTTCTTTACAAGACGTAGAAAAACTAGGGGAAATCAATCCAGAAGATGACGTACCGTACATATTAGATACAATTCGTTTATTAACGACAGAAATGTTAGACGTACCGTTAATCGGTTTTTCAGGAGCTCCATTTACATTAGCGAGCTATATGATTGAAGGCGGTCCATCTCGTAATTATCATAATACGAAAGCGTTCATGTATGCAGAGCCGAAAGCTTGGTTCGCTTTAATGGATAAGCTAGCAGATATGGTTATTACATATTTAAAAGCGCAAATTAATGCAGGAGCAAAAGCAGTTCAAATTTTCGATTCTTGGGTTGGAACAGTAAATGTAGCAGATTACCGCGTATTTATTAAACCGGCAATGGAGCGTATTTTTGCAGAAGTTCGCCCGATGGGTGTACCGATGATTATGCACGGCGTAGGAGCTGCACACTTAGTAAATGAATGGCACGACTTACCGCTTGATGTAGTAGGCTTAGATTGGCGCTTACCGATCGAAGAGGCGCGCACACGCGGCGTTCATAAGGCGGTACAAGGAAACATGGACCCTTCATTCTTACTTGCACCATGGTCTGTTATTGAAGAACATGTAAAAGGTATTTTAGATCAAGGGATGAAAGAGCCAGGTTATATCTTTAACTTAGGACACGGTGTATTCCCAGAAGTAAATCCAGATACATTAAAACGCTTAACTACATTTATTCATGAATACTCTAAAGGGCAGTTAGCGAAGTAAAGGAGCATTGCTGTATGAAAAAGAAAATTGGTTTGCTTGTAATGGCATACGGAACGCCATATAAAGAAGAAGATATTGAACGTTACTATACACATATTCGTAGAGGAAGAAAGCCAAGTCCTGAAATGCTAGAAGATTTAACAGAGCGTTACCGTGCAATTGGTGGTATTTCTCCTTTAGCTACTATTACATTAGAGCAAGCTAAAAAGTTAGAACAGCGTTTAAATGAAGTACAAGATGAAGTAGAGTACCATATGTATCTTGGCTTAAAACATATCGAACCTTTCATTGAAGATGCAGTGAAAGATATGCATAACGACGGCATACAAGATGCAATCGCACTTGTTCTTGCGCCACACTATTCTACATTTAGCGTGAAATCGTATGTAGGACGAGCACAAGAAGAAGCTGAGAAACTTGGAAACTTAACAATTCACGGCATTGATAGCTGGTATAAAGAACCGAAATTCATCCAGTACTGGGTTGATGCAGTGAAAGGTATATATAACGGTATGTCAGAAGCAGAGCGTGAAAAAGCAGTATTAATCGTATCTGCACATAGCTTACCAGAAAAAATTATCGCGCTTGGCGATCCATATCCAGATCAATTAAATGAAACAGCTGACTATATTGCAAGAGGTGCTGAAGTAGCAAACTATGCAGTAGGTTGGCAAAGTGCAGGAAACACGCCAGATCCTTGGATTGGTCCAGATGTACAAGATTTAACGAGAGAACTAAACGAAAAGTATGGATACAGTTCATTCGTATATGCACCAGTTGGATTTGTTGCGGAACATTTAGAAGTTTTATATGACAATGACTTTGAGTGTAAAGTTGTAACAGATGAAATTGGTGCAAAATATTATCGTCCAGAAATGCCAAATGCATCGGACGCATTTATTGAGTGCTTAACAGATGTTGTATTAAAGAAAAAAGAATCTGTATTGTAAAAAGAAAGGGGGAGCATGCTTGAGGAAAAAAGTTGTAATCATCGGCGGTGGCATCACAGGATTAACAACAATGTATAACTTACAAAAAGATATTCATGACAAGAACTTGCCGATCGATACATTACTGATAGAAGCATCGGGTAAACTTGGCGGGAAAATTCAAACCGTTCGAAAAGATGGATTTACAATTGAACGCGGGCCGGATTCTTTCTTAGCACGAAAGGAAAGTGCAGCTAGATTAGCGCGAGAATTAGGTCTTGGCGATGAAATTGTAAATAATAAGGCCGGTCAATCATTTATCCTCGTAAACAATCGGTTACATAAAATGCCGAGCGGATCGATGATGGGAATTCCAACGCAAATTACGCCGTTTCTATTTTCCAGGCTGTTCTCCCCAATTGGTAAACTAAGAGCTGGTTTTGATCTGTTAATGCCGAGATCAAAGCCAGTATCTGACCAATCACTCGGGCATTTTTTCAGACATCGCCTCGGCAACGAAGTGGTTGAAAATTTAATAGAACCATTACTATCGGGTATTTATGCAGGGGATATTGATGAAATGAGCTTAATGTCAACATTCCCGCAAATGTATCAAATTGAGCAGAAACATCGCAGTATTTCACTCGGTATGCGTACACTTGCTCCGAAGAAAGAGAAATCTGAACCGAAAAAGGGAATCTTCCAAACAGTGAAAACAGGTTTAGAATCTATCGTAGAATCTCTCGAAGCGAAGATACATGAAGGTACGATAATAAAGGGAACTCGCATTGAAAAAGTTGCAAAACTTGGTGATGCTTACACGATTACTCTTAGTAACGGAAAAGAAATAGAAGCGGACGCGGTCGTAGTGGCAAGCTCACATAAAGTATTGCCATCTATGTTCGCACAGTACAAGCAGTTTCGTTTCTTCCGCAACATTCCGTCCACATCAGTTGCGAATGTAGCAATGGCTTTTTCGAAATCAGCCATTCAGCGCGATATCGATGGAACAGGATTTGTCGTATCTCGAAATAGCGATTACACAATTACAGCATGTACGTGGACACATAAAAAATGGCCACATACAACGCCAGAAGGAAAAAGGCTTCTTCGTTGTTACGTCGGTCGTGCTGGTGATGAAGCAGTTGTAGAACAAACAGAAGAGGAACTCGTTCAGCTTGTACTAGAAGACTTACGAAAGACGATGGATATTACAGAGGATCCTGAGTTTACAGTCGTAAGTCGCTGGAAAGAAGCGATGCCCCAATATACAGTAGGCCATAACGAGCGAATGAAGAAACTCACAACATTTATGGAGAAAGAGTTGCCAGGTATATACTTGGCAGGTAGTTCTTATGCTGGTTCTGGTCTTCCGGACTGTATTGATCAAGGTGAGAAAGCCGCAAAGCGTGTACTATCTCATTTGGAGAAAGTAATGGAGACGGAATTACTCGTACAATAAAATATAAGAAACGCCTTCAATCATATTGAAGGCGTTTCGTTACTTATTCACCAATAAACATATATAAGTTATTTGGCTTTATAACAGCATCTCCCGCATAAATAACCCACTCTGTTAGGTTATCAAAATCTAACTGATAACTATTTCCCTCACTCATATTATCTATAAAATATGGTTCATTAATGAGTATTCCTTGAATGAAATCTTCCGTGATTTCTTGCATTTCAAACCACATATGTTCACTTTTTCCTTCTTCGTAGGAGACACCAAACTTAGCGAGGAAACGAAAATCTTCATTTGATTGTTCAATGTGAAAAATGTTGCTGAAATACCCGAAAGTATTCTTCGCATTGTAAGCCATACGATCGGTTTCACTATTTGTTTTATAGAACATGAGCCCAGTAGCTTCCTCGTGTTCTTTGAAAAAACTTTCAATATATTCTTCTGAAGTATTAAATTTGAATAAGAGAACGGATGGAGATTGATGGTATTCATCTCGGTCATCCACCCCGCCTAAGAATACGTTTTGTGCATCTATTGGTTGTAGTTTCACTTCTTCATCCTCGATTGAAGACAATTGATCCATACTCGTTTTATGCCCAATATAAGATAATCCCTTTTCCCACGGAACAGCTACTGTATGTATAGAACCTTGCTGACTATGCGCGATAACGATAGGCTCATTCATAGGGACTTGTCCATTCTCAACGGCATTATTCGCAAATGTTTGAAAGAGATCACCAATGCCGTAGTAGGAAGAAATACGATTTGGAATAATTAATTCTATTTCCGTTACGCCTGCTCTTAAAAGGCCGTGTGTATGAAACCAATATTGCGTAGGCTCACCGTCTTTATCGTCTTCATAAACAGAATGAATAACGTACAAGTCAGGAATGTCAGGTAATAATTCATTTTCAACGTGATATTCAATATAGCTTCTAGATATCACTTTCATTGCTGCACTTGAATCGATTACAAATAACAAGTCTGGAGCGAGGTTCCATAAAAACTGTAACTGCTGGAAAAAGCAGTCCAGCACATCGCCTACAAATAGCGTACGAGTGAAAATTTCAGTGCCATAAGCAGCATCTTCAAAATTACGATCTACGATTGTAGAATCTTGTCTATTGTACATTTTATATTCTTCTGGATCATCCGTTTCATCAATATGCAGTTCATACGGTATGATTGTTTCATCCATATGTAACTCAACAATAAGGCTTGTCTCATCACTGTAAACAATTTTTAATTCATCCACTTTAGTAGAGATAGTCTCTAGCCGCTGTTTTAACTGTTCAATTGTAATTCTAGTTGGTATAACGGCAATCATATCTGAAAAATGACGTTCTAATGTTCCATTCATAGCTGCGCGGTATGTTTCTGTTTGCACTTCCATCCAATCACTCCTATTCAAATGAATCCATTTTACATGCCAATGAAATTTCGATATTTTCTGTTTTCTCTCTCTACTATTATAGGTCGCATTCGTAGAAGGTGTAAAATTATTATTTTGTATTATAGTTTGAAAGCTTGTAAATTAAATAAATTTTTTGTAAAACTTGTCGAAATAGCATTCTATATAACGAATCATTTGTTATGATAGAAATGCTGAGAAAATATGAAATAGGAAGAGGGAAATGGCTGTGAAGAAATTGTTAAGTGTCTTTTTATCATTGATGCTATTGCTTTCATTTACTGGAACTTTAGCGCAGGCAGAAGAAAATACTTCTATGTCAGTAGAAAAAGCAATTCAAGTATTTAAGCAGCAAGGGAAAACGAAGGGGACAGTGGAAGGATACATCGTTGGATATACGCAAAGTCCTTCTAAATACACGAAAGATCCTGCTAAGTTTGATGATACAAACGTAGCAATTGCGGATTCGCCAACTGAAACGAATCCAGACAAAATCATGCCTGTTCAGTTGCCAAAAGGCGATGTGAGATCGGCAGTAAACGTGAAAGATCATCCTGAAAATATCGGGAAGAAAGTTAGTTTAACAGGAACGCTTGAATTATATTTTAGTAGCCCCGGTTTAAAATCGGTAACAGCTCATAAGTTTCAAGGGGAAGAACAAAACCGTGTTAGCGATGTAGTAGCTTCGCCTGGTGGCGGGGAAATTGCGAAAGGAACAGCGGTAACATTAACAACGAATACAGAAGGAGCAACAATCTACTATACGTTAGATGGCTCTAACCCTACAAATAAGAGTGTTCGTTATAACGGACAAATTGTAGTGAATGAAAATAGTGTGATTAAAGCAATCGCAGAGAAAGAAGGGCTTACTTCTTCAGCCATTTCAACATTTTCATTTATTATCGTAAATAATGAACAGGTTCGTATTCATGATATTCAAGGAAAATCACATATTTCTCCTTACAACGGGAAGAAAGTATACAATGTGGAAGGCGTTGTCACAGCGCTTGATAAAAACGGTTTTTATATAGAAGATAATCAGCCGGATAATGATCCAGCTACTTCAGAAGGTATGTATGTATACAAAAAAGATGCGAATGTAGCAGCAGGAGATCTTATTCAAGTTGATGGAGTAGTAGAAGAATATGTTGGGCCTGGATATGCAGAGCGATTTGAAACAGACTTAACAACGACGGAAATTAAAGCGAGCCGCGTTGCTGTCATCGCAAAAGATCAAGCTTTACCAGCGCCGATTGTACTTGGAGAAAACGGTGTGAAAATTCCTGATCAAATTATCGATAATGATGCATTTGGTTTATTTGATCCAAATGAAGATGCAATCGACTTTTATGAAAGTGTAGAAGGTATGCGCGTTACGATGCCAACGCCAAAAATTATTGCTCCTCAGAAAAACGGGAATTTATATGTAACAGTAAAAAATGGTGGAGATAAAGTCGTAACGAAATATGGTACAACTCTTTTAGATGAAAATCAATTAAATCCTGAGCGTCTTTCTGTAAAAGTACCTCGTGATTATGTAGCGAAAGTAGGAGATGCTTTCACTGGAGATATAACAGGGGTAGTCGGATATGATTACGGTTCATTCCGTATTTCACCAGTGACAGAATTACCATCTATAGTAGACGGTGGATTTAAGCAAGTAGGGGCAAATGTTCAGCCTCGTCTTGATAAGTTAACAGTTGCTACATATAACATTGAAAACTTCTCGGCGAATAAAAAAGAAACGACAGATGAAAAAGTAAAAGCGTTAGCGTATTCTATTAAATACAATTTAAAAATGCCAGATATTATCGGTGTAGAGGAAATGCAAGATAATAACGGAACGATTAATGACGGTACAACAGATGCTTCGTTAAGCGCAAAACGTATCATTGATGCAGTTCTAGAAATTCGTGGACCGAAGTATGAGTATGTAGAAATTGCTCCGAACAATAATCTAGATGGGGGAGCACCAGGAGCTAATATTCGCGTCGGTTTCTTCTACAACCCATCACGCGTGAAATTAGCAGCAGTACCGAAGTTACTTGATAAAAACGTTGTTCGCATTGGAGACGAAAGTTCATTATTTGAAAGTACACGTAAACCGCTTGCAGCAGAATTTACGTTCCAAGGACAAAACGTTGTTGTCGTTGCAAATCACTTAAACTCAAAAATAGGAGATGCAACGCCATTTGGAAAAGTACAGCCGCTCGTATTAAAGAGTGAAGAAAAACGAATTCAGTTAGCGCAAGAAGTAAATCAATTCGTACAAGGAATTCAGAAAAAGAACACGAATGCACCAGTTGTTGTGTTAGGAGATATGAACGATTTTGAGTTTGCTAAACCACTAAAAGCACTAGAAGGAACAATCTTGAAAAATATGTTAAACACAGTGCCGAAAGAGAACCGCTACACGTACATTCATGAAGGAAATGCACAAGTGTTAGATCATATTTTAGTAACAAACAACATCGCACCACACACAATTGTAGATCCAGTACACTTAAACTCAAACATTATGAAAGAACATGGACGTGTAAGTGACCACGACCCAGTACTTGCTCAAATTGATTTGAAGAAAGCTTCTTAAATAGTCATGAAAGAACGCTTAGAGATATACTGAGCGTTCTTTTTCTGTAAAAATCATGTTAAAATTAATTAAAAATTCAGCTTTTTATAATGAGGAGGTTAAAGATGCAAGCGTGGTTAAATGGAAAATTAATGAATCAGCTTGCAATTTTGTTTTGTACAATCGTCATGCTCCAATTTGTAGCGGAGGTAACAGGACTTACTCAAAATTTGGATATTACATATAACTTAATACATACAGCATTGTCCTATGTAACATTTAGTTTCGCAGTCATTTTTACTCTAATAGGCGCAAGAAGAGAATTAAGTAAATATGCAGTTGTTTTATTATGTTTAGTTGTAGGTATTAAAGCGATTTATTTTGCGGCGGTCGTTATTTTATGGGGATTGGCAGGTACGCCGTAAAGGGGAGATGATTATACGATTGATAAATGGAAATGAGAATAAGAGCGTAATTCTCTAAGCTAACTTAGGGAATTACGCTCTTATTCGTTCAATTATTTAGTCCGAAATTGCTTGAAACGCTTTTCTACACCGCTCTCTTTTTTGCAGTCTTCTTCTATATTTTTTTCTATCCCGCTTTACTCCTTGTATATACATAAATAAGCTAACGAGAAGGAAGAAAGCACATTGCATCGTTAAAATGTACGGTGACATGCCTTGCAATGGTTGTTTCGGATCATATAAATGAATAGGTGCTCCGCCTATTGAAGGAAATATTGTATTTAGCAGGACGTAAGGAATGGAGGCAACTGCAAATGGAAAGAGAATTGCCATATAGTCCTTTTGTGACCATACAGATGCAGCAAGTCCTAAAAGGGCCATTAAACCTGCAAATAAAAAATTAATTCCGATATATACAGTAATGTAAGTGAGAGGCGCATCGAAATATAGGTTTGCGAACATTCCATCAGCATTTATGATGCCTGAACCAATCGTAGGTGTTCCGTCTGGAATGGTTAATTTGCAAAATAATAACGATAAGATGAATGGAAATGTATAAAGAAATCCTCCGCAAAAAAACGTAACGATATATTTCATTACTGAATAAGGAAATAAAGAAATCCCCTTACTCACAAACGGTTTAAAACCATCTGACTTATCCGAATTGTAACTTGTACTAAAGGGGAAACTCGCAATAACTGGCATTAATAATAAATAAACATCCATTTCATTGTCGCGAAATCCGATCCATTTTATATCTGTTGAAATAGGTCCACTCGCTGCGTCTCCTAAATAACGAATGACATAGTAATAGTGATAAATACAAATAAGAACGAATCCACTAAACATAATAATTAAAGAAATACGACTACAAAAAGCTTGCTTTATATTTAAACGAAGCGCACGCATCATGACTGAAAAAGCCTCCACTATTTTGATAAACTTGTCTATTTTCTATATTACTATTAAATGTAAAGATTTTCTTGTTTTTTTATTTGATTATTTGAAAAAAGGGAAATTCGTTGTTGTTAAGTAAGGTTTAATTGTATATCTTAAGAACACCTTTTCCTTTTCTCTTTTCTTCTGATAAACTATGGACAGTATGATATACACTGACTGGAATTTTTTTATACTGGAAATAATAAAAAAGAGAACTTGTCTAGAATGTAAGCGTGTGGTAATATCAAAGATGTACTGATTGACTATATTATCCAATTGGTCATTTTTGGAGGTGACGATGTGGCGATAGATCGAAAACGTTCTATTATTGAAGCTGCAACAAAGTCTTTTTCAGCGTTCGGTTATAAAGCAACAACGATGGATCAAGTAGCGAAGTTAGCGAATGTAGGAAAAGGAACGATTTATACTTTTTTCAAAAATAAAGAAGAGCTATTTGGTGAAATTATTTCTAATTTAATTACAGAAATGAAGCAAGTTGCAGAAAATGCAATTCGTTCAGATGTTTCATTTTTTGAAAATGTACATAGAGCATTATATAGCATATTAGAATTCAGAAAAGAACATCAGCTCATGATTAAATTAATTCAAGAAGAGCGCGATATGGGAACGAAAGAAGTACAAGAAGTGATGCAACAAGTAGATGTGGAAATCGTTTCTGTTATTCAATCGTATTTAAAGATTGCGATTGATAAAGGTGAAATTAGCAAATGTGATCCAGAAATTACAGCATTTATTATGCTTCGCTTATACGTATCGCTTATTTTTGATTGGGAAAAAAATCATAAACCGTTAGAAAAAGAAAAAATCGCAGAATTATTTGAACTTTATTTATTAAAAGGATTGTCAAACTAAGATAATCCTTTTATTATTATAAAAAAGTGACTGATTGAACAAAACGGTCATATATTAATTTTAGGAGGGATAATAGAAATATTCACTTCATAGTAAGGAACAGTTGCATAGTATAAATTCGGGGATAAGGCATATGTATGAATAGGTATAGCCTTTTTGTTTGGGTGAAAATGACCAAATGAACATTTTGGTCATTTTAATAAAAGGGGGAGAAATGATGAAATGGAATCAGTTACTTCGTAAAGAGTTTACTGAAATTATAAAAAGTAAAAAAATATTAATTCCAATTATCGCGGTTTTATTCGTGCCAATTTTATATGCAGGTATGTTTTTATGGGCCTTTTGGGATCCGTATAAACAGTTAGATGATTTACCAGTTGCGGTAGTCAATTTAGATAAAGGTGCAGTATTTGATGGGAAACCAATTGAGGTTGGAAAAGGGCTCGTTGATAATTTAAAAGATAATACAAGTTTCAAATGGGAGTTTGTAAGTGAAAAAGAAGCGAAAAAAGGAATGGAAGGTAGAAAGTATTACATGTTAGTACGCATTCCGAATGACTTCTCAAGTAACGCTACAACGTTATTAAAAGATGATCCAAAACCATTAAACTTAGAATACATTCCAAACGAAAGCTTAAACTTCTTATCTTCACAAATTGGCGGAACAGCCATTGAAAAAATTAAAGGTGAAGTATCAAGTACGTTAACGAAAACATATGCAGAGAAAATGTTTGATTCTATTCAAGACGTCTCAAAAGGATTAGCAGATGGGGCGGAAGGAGCAAATAAACTACATGACGGATCAAGTGAATTGCACGATGGTTCAAGTAAAGTGACAGATGGCCTTCATACACTTCAAGGAAAGTCTGGGGAGATGAAGGATGGAGTTGGGAAATTAGCAGATGGATCTAATAAGTTAGTAGATGGGTCTGGAAAAGTAACAGCAGGTTTAAATACATTAAATAGCAAAACGGGTATAGGAAAATTACAAGATGGATCCGGAAAAGTAACAGACGGTTTAAATACGCTAAATGGCAAAACAGGTGAAATGCAGACAGGTATAGGAAAATTAGTGGACGGATCCGGAAAAGTAACGAACGGTTTAAATACGTTAAATAGCAAAACGGGTGAATTGCGTGATGGATCTGAGAAAGTGACTGGTGGCTTGAACAAACTAGTAAGTAAATCTGGTGAATTACAAACAGGAACAACTGACCTATCAAATGGTATGGGAAAACTTGCTGAAGGGCAAAGTCAATTAGAAAAAGGGTCTCAAGAAATTCAAAAGGGATTGCAAGAGTTAAATAGTAACGTACAAAAGTCTGCTGTAGGCTTAGAGGAAATGCAGTCGAAAGTTCCTTCTATATTGAATACAGTAAATGAGAAAATAGATGGAGCTGGGGCGAATGTAAATCAGTTAAATGAACTTACACAATCAACAGCAGGAGATGCAAAAAATGCAGCGCAAGAGGTAGCGAATTTACAAAAGCAAATTGAAAGTTTACCAAAAGAATATCAAGAGCAGTTACAACCATTCGTAACAAGTGCTGTAAAAAGTACAGCGACAGTTCAGCAAAAAGCTGCCGGAGTAGCAGGTGGAACAAATAAATTAAATGAAGAAGTAAAACAATTAATAGGCGAAATACATCAAACAACAAATGGATTGCAAAACAAATTACCAAATCCAGCAGGGGTGAAAACTCTGGCAGGTGGTGTTGAGAAATTAACGAACGCACAAAATGAATTTGTTAGTAAGTTTCATGGGTTTGGTGAAGGATTAGATAAAGCAAAAATAGGTGCTGATAAATTAAAAGATGGATCAGTTCAATTAATTGATGGAGTAACGCAATTACAAAGCGGATCCGGAAAAGTGACAGCTGGATTAGGTCAATTATCTGCAGGAGCAAATCAATTAGCAGATGGCTCAAACCAAGTAACAGGCGGTTTAGGTACGTTATCTGTAGGAGCAAACCAAATGGCAGGTGGAATAAATCAATTAGCGGACGGTTCAAGTCAAGTAACAGGTGGTTTAGGTACATTATCAGTAGGAGTAACCAAATTAGCAGATGGCTCAAATCAAGTAACAACAGGTCTGGGCGATCTAAATGGTGGCCTAAATAAAATGTCAACCGGCTCAACCCAACTAATCGACGGCGTAAATAAACTAGCAGACGGATCCGGAAAAGTAACAGATGGTCTCGTAAAAGTAAACGATGGTTCAGGTGAACTTGCTGAGAAACTTGGCGAAGGAGCAGAGAAAACTGGTGAAGTAAAAGGGACGGATAAAACGTATGATATGTTTGCAAGTCCTGTAAAAGTGAAGACGGAGAAAATGGCGGAAGTTCCTAACTACGGAACTGGATTTACACCGTATTTCTTATCACTCGGTTTATTTGTTGGGGCATTACTATTATCAATCGTATATCCATTACGTGATACAGTTGGCGTTCCGCAATCAGGATTTAGTTGGTTTATTAGTAAGTTCGGCGTACTACTATCAGTCGGTATTATTCAAGCGATAGTAGCAGATATTATATTACTATTTGGATTAGGTGTAGAAGTACAAAGTATGCCGTATTTTATACTCTTTAGCATCGTTACAAGTTTAGCGTTTATCGCATTAATTCAATGTTTAGTAACAGCATTCGGTGATGCAGGGCGTTTCATCGCCATCATCACATTAATCATTCAGCTTACAACAAGTGCTGGGACATTCCCACTAGAATTGATTCCGAAGTTTTTACAACCATTCAATGCTTGGTTACCGATGACATACTCTGTATCAGGATTGAAAGCAGTCGTATCAAGTGGAGACTTTAATTTCATGTGGCAAAACGTAGGAATACTCATGATTTTCATCGTTGTATTATCACTTGGAACAATCGCATCCTTAACTTGGATGCACAAACGACAATTTAGAAATATTGCGGAAAACCAATCGATTGAAGCATAGAAAAAAGCACCTTTTCGGTGCTTTTTTATTTTAATGTAGGGTATCTTTTCTGTAGTTTATATATAAACCTTTTTAAAAGCTATAGAGACGAAAGAAAAGGAATTACAACAATTTACAGAGAAAACTAGAATAGAGGAGTTGATATGATGAAAGGAAATCTTACTTATTATTTTATCGTAAATCCGCTAATCATCTTTCTTGTTTACGCCCTTTCACCTATCTTGTTTCATAAAGAAAAATATATAAATATGAAAGATGCACTAGGAATACTTTTATTCTACTATGTGTTAATTAGCGGGTATTACTTTATGGATGTTATAAGTAAAAGAATGAAGAAGAATAGTAAAGACAAACGATAAATTTTATTGCATAAAAACCGATGGAGGACAACAAAATGACTGAAAGTGAAATGAAGTTCAGGGATACGACGATTCGTAACTTTTTCGATAAAGAGGACCGCCTAAAATCGATTCCAGGTCAAAAGAAGAAAAAACTAGTATTGCTAGAGCATTTAATTAGCAAATTAAACGCTGGAAATCAATATACGGAAAAAGAAATTAATACATTTATAAAACAATATCACGATGATTTTTGTACGATTAGACGTGAGTTTATTGTGCATGGGTTTATGGATCGAGAGGATAATATGTACCATATAAACGGGAGAGAAGTTTGGACGAAGTGGGAGGAGTTAAAATAATGAATCAGCAGGGGGGGCCCCGCTAATTATAAGTCCGTGCTAGTTTTACATTTTCTTTGAAGTAAGTCTATGAACTCTTCAACATTCGAACTTGTAATGTATCCAAGCGTTATATATTCATCTTCATAGTAAAATATTATTTTTTTGTCAAAGATTCTTCTCTTCGTTTCTATGGATAGAATTTTTTCATAATCAAATTCGGCAATGAATGTGTTTTTATATTGGCTAAAAAAGAGAAGTCTTCTATTAGTAGCAAGTAACATGCCAGGATGCGGAACTTTATGCGTAATAATATAGCCAGTAAGTGAACATTTTAAAGTAGATAAAATCTTTTCTTCTTTATGTAATAGTTGTTTTGCAGCTGTTAAGATTGGATTCATTGCATACATTCCTTTTATTTTGATGTATGAATATTGTATCAAGAGTAAAAAGATTCTCAATATGTAATATTGCATATTGGGCGTTTTATAGTTTTAATATTATTTTTTTAAAGAAAAAGTACGAGGTGATTCAATGATACGATTAGCAAAAGAGACTGATGCAGAAGCAATAATGAATATTAGAAAAGAAATTATATTATCGGAAAGTACTACAAAGTTTTTCATAGTATCTCCAAAGAAATTACCAAATGATATTGATGCAGAAAAAGAAAAGATACGGAAAAGCAATGAAAAAGGGAATCTTTATATAGTTTATGAAGTAGATAGTAAGGTGGTTGGCTTTTTACTTTTCAAACGCTACGAACTAGAACGCCTACGACATGCAGGTACAATGGGAATGGGGATTAGAGAGGCGTGCTGTAATCAAGGAATTGGTACGAAACTAATTGAATTTCTTATTAGTTGGGCTAAAGGACAGGAAGGTTTAGAGAAAATTTGCTTAGGTGTAGTTTCTATTAATGATAGGGCGATTAAGGTGTATAAACGTATGGGGTTTGTAGAAGAAGGAAGACAAAGAAAGCAAATTAAATATGAAGATGGAACATATGGAGATGACGTATTGATGGGGCTTTATCTTGAATAAAATAAAGGAGTTTTCTATTGATAGTAAGTGAGACTTTATGAGTCATCATATAGACGGTGCATATTTTAGTAATAAGACTGCCAATATTGGCAGTCTCTTTTTAGTGGAAGGTTTACACTTAGCAAACCTTAAGTTCTAATCGCTCTTTCTGACGAAGATGATGTGCAAAATGCATAGAAATAAGCTGGAACCATTCTGCTGAATTTAAGTAACCAAGCCCAGGATGTGCGACTTTACAATCACTTGGAATAGAAGAAAGTATTGGCTCAATATCGTTAACAACTGTAATTAATTCCAGAATACGCTTCTGTATTTCTTCTTTATTAGAGGGATTTTCAGGTGTATATCCAGGATGATTTGGTACTTTGATTTGTATATTTGGGAAAGCACTAAGTTTATATACTTTCTCACCCATATCCGTTTTCTTGTTAGTTGTTGATGGTGTTTCAGTTTTACATTTCGCGATTGCATCTAACTGCATATATGTAGAGGCAATTAAATGATTATACATTTGACCGAGGGACCATTCTTCAGCAGAAGGTTTGATCCTAAATTGTTCTATCGAATATTTTTCTAATTCCTCCATGTAATATGTAGCTAATTCCTCAAATTTCTTCATATTGTTAACTCCTTTTTATGAAAATGTATTTGTTAATACCTACTATAAAGGAGAGCTACTGACAACATTATGTCAGTAGTGAAATTAAAGTTTTAACATTTTTTTTGCTTCATCACGAATTTTCTCAGAAAGAATTTTTGGCTCAAGTACTTGCACTTGGCTTCCCCAGCTCAATACCCATTGAAATACTTCGTCTATGTTTCTTGATTTCAACAAGACATGAAAGCCATTGTCTTTATGCTCGTATGAATCTATAAAAAAGTAGCGGGATTCAATAATCTTATGTGCAATATGAGATGGGAATAATAAATGAACCGTAACAGTGCGATTGCTTTCAGGCTTGTAGTTTTGTAAAGAAAAGTCTTTCGGTTTTGTGAAGAATTCTTGCTCTTGTTGTAATTTCTCCATACGATCTAAACGAAAATTACGTATTTGTTTTCGAAGTAAACAATGGGCAACGATGTACCAAATTCCCGAAATATTGACTAAACCGTAAGGATGAACGGTACGTCTTGTTTTTGTAGTTTCTCTCGGTTTACGATACGAAAAAGAGATAGATTGCTCTCTTTGAATAGCTTCTTGTAACAAGAAAAATTGGCTCTCTAGTTTTTCTTGCTCGGCTTGCTGGTTTGAAAATATAGGAGAAAGGAAACGGAAAGTTCCTCGCAATTCCTCAATTTTCTTTTGTTGATCAGTAGGAAGGACTATCTCAAGTTTCTCTTTTGCTGATTGCGCATGTACAGAAAAAGAAGAGGTGAAAGCTTTCTCAATATAATCACCGCCTAGTAAAAGAGTAACAGCCTCTTCAGGCGTAAGTTGAATGGGAGGCAAGAAATAACCATCCATTAATGAATAACCATGACCAGGCATTGAATAAATGGGAACACCCGATTCGTTAAGTGCATCCATATCTCGATAAATAGTCCTTATACTTGTTTCGAATTTTTCAGCTAAGCTTTTTGCTGTAACAGTTTGTCTTCTTTGTAATTCAATTAATATAGCTAATAAACGATCTGTCCGATTCATGAAATATCACCTTCAAATTTTTATAAATATACCTACTATAAACTTCTAAAAGCAGTATGATTGCTCCTCCCATTAACAGACTTTTCCCTATGTATAATATTAATATAGTAAAATCATAACAACCCATATTGCAGTTTCCAATAATATACTATATAATCAGTTTAAGAAAACGTTTTCATGCAAAGGGGGAGGATTTCGTGTCGACTATAGAGGACGTGGCGAAATTAGCGGGGTTATCAAGGACAACGGTTTCTAGGGTGATTAATAATCATCCATATGTTTCAGATGAGAAGAAAAAAAGGGTTCAATTAGCAATGAAGCATTTAGGTTTCGTTCCTAATTCTGCGGCGAGAAGGCTTCGTAAACAAAAGACGGAAACAATTGCGGTGCTAGTTCCAAGGATTACAAATCCTTTCTTCAGTAGATTTATTGAAGCAATCGAGATTGCTGCTTCTGAACATAAATATAAACTGATTATTTGTCAAACAAGATATTTACCGGAAAAAGAGATGGAGTATTTACAATTATTATCTACGAAACAAGTA
This sequence comes from Bacillus sp. BB081, assembly GCF_008368895.1. Lineage (NCBI taxonomy): Bacteria > Bacillati > Bacillota > Bacilli > Caryophanales > Bacillaceae > Bacillus > Bacillus sp. BB081. The sequence continues at coordinate 30,075 of NZ_QOZX01000043.1, read as the reverse complement.
GATGGGATTATTCTATGTTCACTAGAAAATCCGTGGGAAGATGTAGAGCCATACTTACAGCACGGTCCAATCGTGTTATGTAATGAATATATTGAGGAAGCAAATGTTCCAACAGTGAAGTTTGATCATGCGCAAGGAGCATACATAGCTGCTAAGCATGTGTTAGAACAAGGATATCGTAATCTTATTTTTTGTCGTGGTAACGAAACCAAAGTGGTTAGCCAGCAGCGAAAAATGGGCTTTTTACGTGCCATAACTGAGAAGAGCCGCCAAGTAGAAGCGATCGATTTTCTTGAAAACGCTTTCTCTTGGGACGATGGAAAGAGAATATTCCATGAAGTATTAAAGGACAAAAAAAATCCTACCGCGATTTTGGCAGGAGGCGACGAGGTTGCAGCTGGAATCATTTCAGAGGCAAAACGCCATGACTGGAGCATTCCAGATGATCTCGCTGTTATTGGTTTTGATAATCAAATATTATCACAGATTACAGAGCCAGGTATTACGACAATTGAACAGCCAATCGATGAGATGGCCCGAAAAGTTGTCGACCTGATGATGGATAAAATCCATACGAAAAATTATCGACAAAAAGAATTGTATGAGTTTGAACTGGAGCTCTTGGTGAAAGGTTCAACGATGAAGAAGAATACGATGTTATTAGCCTAGTAGACTATGTCTGCTAGGTTTTTTATGTTCATAAACTACTATTCTTCGTGAACGCAGTCATCACATTTGTTATGGTATGCTTCGTGCTGCTCATCAATTTCTTTCCCGCAGTGTGCACAAGTTTTCGTTGGTAAATTTCTGAAAAACTCCATTGGTTGATCGATCATGTCAATCCCTCCATTTCCATTTCTTACTATCATTGTATTAGTACAAAAAACAAAAGTCAACAACTGTTTTATAACAAAATTGAAAAATAATGAAAAAGTTTAGGAAATGGATTATAGTTAACAATGTAGAATGTAAGTGAAACATGCATTCCTACTCGGTTTTAGAAAGGATGGATACATATGAAAATGACTGTTGTCGGCTTTTGGGGCGGCTTTCCAGAGGCGGGAGAAGCAACGTCGGGGTATTTGTTTGAACACGATGGTTTTCGTTTACTTGTCGACTGTGGTAGTGGTGTACTAGCACAGCTTCAAAAATATATAACACCATCTGATATAGATGCAGTTGTACTTTCGCATTATCATCACGATCATGTTGCAGACATTGGGGTATTGCAATATGCGAGATTAATTACGAGCGGGGCGAAGGGACAACTACCGGAATTACCAATATACGGTCATACGTTTGACGAGAATGGATTCCATTCGTTAACACATGAACCACATACGAAAGGAATCGCGTACAACCCAGAAGAAACACTTCAAGTTGGACCGTTCTCGATTTCATTCTTAAAAACTGTTCATCCTGTTACATGCTTTGCGATGCGTATTACAGCTGGTAGTGACGCTGTAGTATATAGCGCGGATTCCAGTTATATTCCTGAATTTATTCCATTCACAAAAGATGCTGATCTTTTCATTTGTGAGTGTAATATGTATGCACATCAAGAAGCGGCAAAAGCAGGGCATATGAATAGTACAGAAGTAGCAAGTATTGCGAAAGATTCGAATGTAAAAGAACTTTTATTAACGCACTTACCGCATACAGGAAACACATCTGATTTAGTAACAGAAGCAAAACAAATTTTCAGTGGCCATATTACGCTAGCACATAGTGGCTACGTATGGAACTCATGAGGTGATATGATGTTATTTATTGATAATAAAGGAATTACAGATCCTAGAATAAACTTAGCGATTGAAGAATATTGTGTGAAGAATTTAGATATTAATGAAACATATTTACTGTTCTACATTAACGAACCTTCCATTATCATTGGTAAAAACCAAAACACAGTAGAAGAAATTAATGCAGATTACGTAAAAGAAAAAGGTATTCATGTCGTTCGTCGTCTATCAGGCGGAGGCGCAGTATACCATGATTTAGGAAACTTAAATTTCAGCTTTATTACGAAAGATGATGGAGATAGTTTCAGCAACTTCAAAAAATTCACAGAGCCTGTAACGAAAGCGCTTGGTAAATTAGGCGTAAATGCAGAACTAAGTGGTCGTAACGACATTTTAGCTGAAGGCAGAAAAATTTCAGGTAACGCGCAGTTCTCAACGAAAGGTCGTATGTTCAGTCACGGTACGTTACTATTTGACTCTGAAATCGATCACGTCGTATCAGCGTTAAAAGTAAAAATGGATAAGATTCAATCAAAAGGAATCAAATCAATCCGTAGCCGCGTTGCGAACATTACAGAATTCTTAAACGAAAAAATGACGACAGAAGAGTTTAGACAACTTCTTCTAGAAACAATTTTCGAAGGGGAAACAGAAATTCCGGCGTACGAATTAACAGAAAATGATTGGAAAGAGATCCATAAACTTTCTGAAGAACGTTACCAAAATTGGGACTGGAACTACGGAAAATCTCCGAAGTTCAACTTACAACATTCACACCGCTTCCCAGTTGGACAAGTTGACGTTCGTCTTGAAGTGAAAAAAGGAACAGTAACAGAATGTAAAATTTACGGTGACTTCTTCGGTTCACTAGATGTCCATGACATTGAAGAGCGTCTAACAGGCGTACAATTTGATAAAGATGCATTCACTGCAGCTTTAGAAGGCGTAGATATTAAACGCTACTTCGGTAATATTACAACAGAAGATTTCTTACATTTATTCTTCTAAAAATAAGAGAGGCTGCCGTAACGGGCAGCCTCTTTTTGCGTAGATTGTCACGTTTTATCGGTAAGTCGATATATTTTAAAAATCGCTTATATAATTTCATTCACCATAAAATCACAGGACATTTGCCTCTCATAAAGGAATATATATTCAAAAGGAGGCGGATTGAAATGAGAAGGCTAATGTACGTTGCATTACTGCTCAGCTTTGTCATCGGAATGACAGCCTGTAACGATGAAACGCCCTCAAGTCGTACACTTTTATCTATTGGAAAGCCAGGGAAGGATCATGTCATATATTTTACGCATACGGATAACAAACGAAAGATAGATGATATACAAACTATGTTTCAAAATAAGAAATGGAAAAGAAATGAAGCTTTTAGTACGATGAATAAAACGCCAGATCTTGTCTGGTCAATAGATGAGGCCAATACCGGGTTACCGACATTATATGTAACATTGTTTTTTCATGAAAACGGAGCGAATGCAATCAACTTATATGGGGAGCATACGAGCTTGAATAAAGAGGAACTAGAAAAACTGAGTGAAAAGATGAGTGCATATTATCCTGGAATGATTTTAGCCTTCGTTTCATCATTTGCTAACAAATAAAATCCCCTTATCCTTCCAAAGTGAATCAACAGGAGGTGAGCGTTGTATATGCAGTTAATGAAATATCACTTGCTACTTTAATTTTCTTTTAATATAATTAATTTAGAATTTTTAAATATTCTAAATTTTATAAAGGTGGGATTTGTGTGAATCTCGTTCAATCTTTGGCTGAAACGGCGAAAAAGAAGGGGGATAAACCGGCTTATATATTTATGGATCAGTCGGTCTCGTATGACCAATTAAACAAAATGGTCACAAGGTTTTCTAGCAATTTAGCGGAAATAGGCATTGGAAAAGGGGACAATGTTGCATTAGTTGTTGGAAATTCACCACATTTTTTGGTCGGTTTATACGGAACAATGAAAGCTGGAGCAACTGTTATTCCAGTTAATCCAATTTATACAGCAGACGAAATGCATTACATTTTACAAAATGGAGATGTAAAAACAATCATCGTACTCGACGTCCTTCTACCTGTTATACAATCTCTTACAACAAGACTTCCTTCACTTGAAAACATCATCATATGCGAAACCTCATCAGATTTTAAATATACAGAAACCGAAAAAATGAAAACGTTTACGAGAATGATAGGGGCTGGAGATTTAACTTACGAAGGCCCAGAGCTAGATGAAGAAGATGTTGCGGTTATTCTATACACTTCAGGCACAACTGGAAAACCGAAAGGTGCGATGTTAACACATAAAAATTTATACAGTAATGCGAGCGATGTGGCGTCGTATTTACAATATACTGCTGATGACCGCGTCGTTGCGGCACTGCCGATGTTCCATGTATTTTGTTTAACGGTGGCGGTCAATGCACCGATTGTGAACGGAGCAACCATTTTAATGTTACCGAAATTTAGTCCGAAAGAAGTATTCCGTATTTGCCGTACGTATGAGCCAACGATTTTTGCTGGCGTACCGACGATGTACAATTATTTATATTTATTTGAAGAAGCAAGCGCAGAAGATGTGAAGACGCTTCGCCTTTGTATTTCAGGTGGTGCGTCAATGCCAGTTGCTCTTCTGCAAAACTTTGAAAAACGTTTTGACGTAATCGTTTCAGAAGGATATGGTTTATCAGAAGCATCACCAGTTACTTGTTTTAACCCGCTAGATCGTCCGCGTAAACCTGGGTCGATCGGTACAAATATTTGGCATGTAGAAAACAAAATTGTGAACGAACTTGGGGAAGAAGTACCTGTTGGCGCAGTCGGTGAATTAATTGTTCGCGGGCCTAACGTTATGAAAGGATATTATAACGCTCCAGAAGATACAGCAGCGACATTGAAAGACGGATGGCTATATACAGGTGACTTAGCGAAAATGGATGAAGAAGGTTACTTCTATATTGTTGATCGTAAAAAGGATATCGTCTTAGTTGGCGGTTATAACGTATACCCTCGTGAAGTAGAGGAAGTATTATATACACACGAATCCGTAGCAGAAGTTGTCGTAATTGGCGTTCCTGATGAAAACTTAGGAGAAGCAGTACGAGCATACGTCGTTTTGAAACAAGCTAACGTAACAGAAGAGGAACTTATGCATTATTGCACGTTACATTTAGCAAAATATAAAGTGCCAATGAGTATCGGATTTTTAACAGAATTGCCGAAGAATACGACAGGTAAATTGTTAAGAAGAGCATTGAGAGAGAAAGCGATGCAAGTGTAAAAATGAGGCAACCATCTTTGAAGGTGGTTGCCTCATTTTTTTGTGTATTGATTAAGCGGTGGTGCCATATATTTAAACCTTCATATGACCAACAAGGAGGAGATATACGTAGAACAGAAGGAATTAACGCTTACGGCGGGTGCAATATCTTATTTATGACATTATGGATGAAATGAACTCTGAAAATGATAAGAACGGTAATTTTAATCCAAATGGAGTAATGAACCGTGCATCAATGGCTACGATGTTAGTAGATGCATATAAATTAGAAAGCAATGAAAATAGTAAGTTACCAAAAGAATTTGCTGATTTGAAAAATCATTGGGCGCGGAGTATGCCGATATTTTAGTTTAGTAAGAAAATTCAAATTCCGAGTTGACACATGTGAATTACAGAATTAAAATGAAAAGAAATCGAATAGATACATTAGAAGCTAATCAGATAAACTGAAGGCGCACAATGTTCACTTTTGTGAATATATTGTGTGCCTTTTTCTATATGTATAAACTAAGGGGGCTTAACGATGAAAAAGTGGGGTAAGACAGCGTTTATGAAAAGTACAGGTGTTTTATTATCAGCAGTTGTGCTTTTATCAGGGTGTGGTTCGGCAACGTCCACTAATAATTCTGAAGGAAGTGGAGGTACAAAAACAGTTGAGCTTTTAAATGTTTCCTATGATCCAACACGTGAGTTATATCAAGAGTTTAATAAAGATTTTGCGAAGTACTGGAAAGAGAAGCATGGGCAAACAGTAAATGTAAAACAATCGCACGGAGGATCCGGAAGCCAGGCGCGTTCTGTTATTGATGGTTTAGAAGCCGATGTTGTTACGCTAGCGCTCGCTTATGATATTGATGCGATTAGCAAGAAAAAACAACTAGCAGAAGACTGGCAGAAGCGACTTGCGGATAATTCCACTCCGTACACATCAACAATTGTATTTCTAGTGCGAAAAGGAAACCCGAAAGGAATTAAGGACTGGGATGATTTAACGAAAAAAGGTGTGTCTGTCATTACACCCAACCCGAAAACATCTGGGGGAGCACGTTGGAACTATTTAGGGGCGTGGGGATACGCACTGAAAAAATATAATAATAGTGAAGATAAGGCGAAAGAATTTGTTGGGCAAATTTATAAAAACGTGGAAGTACTTGATTCAGGAGCACGCGGAGCAACGACAACTTTCGTTGAAAAAGGAATTGGTGATGTATTGATTGCTTGGGAAAATGAAGCATTACTATCACAAAAAGAGCTCGGAAAAGATAAATTTGAAATTGTAACACCTCCAATTAGTATACTAGCAGAACCACCAGTAGCTGTTGTAGATAAAGTCGTTGATAAAAAAGGAACGAGAAAAGTAGCAGAAGGATATCTGGAATATTTGTACTCAGAAAAAGGGCAGGAAATTGCGGCGAAAAACTTTTATCGTCCTCGTAATGAAAAAGTAGCAGAAAAATATGCGTCTAAATTTCCGAAGATTCAATTATTTACAGTAGATGAACTATTTGGTGGTTGGAAAAAAGCGCAGGAAAAACATTTTAATGATGGCGGTGTATTCGATCAAATTTATAAAAAATAAGGGGGGATGAGGTGAAAGAAGATGAGGAAAAAACGTGTTTTACCGGGGTTTGGATTATCTCTTGGATTTACAATGCTATATATGAGTTTATTCGTACTTATACCACTTTCTATCGTATTTATTCAAACTTCACAGTTAGGTTGGAAGAAGTTTGCTGAGGTTGTAACGAGCGAGCGTGTGCTGCATTCTTATCAAGTGAGTTTAACGACTTCACTTGCAGCAGCAGTTATAAATGCCATTTTTGGCTTATTAATAGCTTGGGTGCTCGTACGCTACACATTTCCTGGAAAACGACTATTAGACGGACTCATTGATTTACCGTTTGCCCTTCCGACAGCTGTAGCTGGTATTACACTTACAACGCTTTATGCGGAAAATGGATGGATTGGGAAAATATTTAGTCTGTTTCATATAAAAGTAGCTTTTACGCCGCTCGGAATAATCGTTGCGCTTACGTTTATCGGTTTACCATTTGTCGTTCGGATGGTACAACCGGTACTTCAAAATATTGATAAAGAAGTAGAAGAGGCGGCTTCTAGCTTAGGGGCGTCACGCTTCCAAATATTTGTGAAAATCATTTTGCCAGAAATATTCCCGGCTTTACTTGCTGGCTTTTCACTCGCATTTGCGCGGGCATTAGGAGAATACGGATCTGTCGTTTTCATCGCCGGGAATATGCCGATGAAAACAGAAATCGCACCACTTATGATTATGACGAAACTAGAACAATATGATTACGCAGGAGCAACAGCTGTAGCGACCGTGGTGCTTATTATTTCTCTCCTTTTCCTTCTTATTATTAATATGATTCAAAGCTGGAGTAGAAGGCATGAATTAAAAAGTGAATAGGAGGAGAGAAAGTGGAACCAACATTATTAGAAAAGAAAATAATAAAAAACGTGTCAGCTAAAAAAGAATCTAAACTTGTACCGAGCATATTCATTACGATTACAGTCTTATTTTTATCTCTCTTTCTATTACTCCCGCTCGTAACAATTTTTTTGAAAGCTTTTGAAAAAGGATTTGATGTATACCTTGCCGCCATCACAGATCAAGAAGCATTTTCAGCAATTAGGTTAACGCTTTTCGTTGCGTTAATCGTTGTGCCGCTTAATACGATATTTGGGATAGCGGCCGCATGGCTTATTACAAAGTTTCAGTTTAAAGGAAAACAAGTATTACTATCCCTTATTGAATTGCCGTTTGCTGTGTCACCAGTTATCGCAGGATTAGTATTCGTTTTACTTTTCACACCGAGGGGTGCTCTTGGCGAATGGTTACTTGAACATGGAGTGAAAATCATTTTTTCTGTACCAGGCATTATTATCGCAACAATCTTTGTAACCTTCCCGTTCGTTGCACGTGAATTAATTCCGATTATGCAGGCGCAAGGAAAAAGTGAAGAAGAGGCAGCCTTATCACTTGGCGCAAGTGGCTGGAAAATGTTTTGGCGCGTTACGCTTCCAAATATAAAATGGGGTCTTTTATACGGCATGATTCTATGTAATGCCCGTGCTATCGGTGAGTTTGGAGCCGTTTCTGTCGTATCAGGTCACGTGCGCGGCATTACGAATACGATGTCGCTTCATATTGAAATTTTGTACAATGAATATCAATTTTCAGCAGCGTTTGCAGTAGCGACGTTAATGTCATTAATTGCAGTGTTTACACTCGTTATAAAAAACTGGATCGAATGGCGAATGGAAAAACGACAATAAGGGGGGATTACGGTGAGTATTCAAATTCAAGGTGTATCAAAACAATATGGCACATTTCAAGCGCTAACAGACATTCATTTGGATATTCCAAAAGGTGAACTTGTCGCCTTGTTAGGCCCGTCAGGTTCTGGGAAAACGACGTTACTACGCATTATTGCAGGATTAGAAGAAGCGGATGGAGGCTCTGTTTCATTTGATGGGGAAGATTTAACAGACATTCACGTGAAAAACAGGCAAGTCGGTTTCGTCTTCCAGCACTATGCACTCTTTAAACATATGAATGTATTTGAGAATGTTGCTTTCGGTTTAAAAGTAAGAAAGAAAAGCTTAAGACCGTCAGCAGAAGCGATAGAAGAAAAAGTAACAGAATTATTAAAGCTCGTAAAGATGGATGGCTTTGCTAAACGTTATCCAGCGCAACTATCTGGCGGACAACGACAACGAATTGCACTAGCTCGGGCACTTGCAGTCGAACCGAAAATTTTATTACTCGATGAACCGTTCGGTGCACTCGATGCAAAGGTGAGAAAAGAATTACGAAGATGGCTGCGGAAATTACATGACGAATTTCAAATTACGAGCGTATTCGTAACGCATGACCAAGAAGAAGCGTTAGACGTTGCAGACCGCATCGTTGTAATGAATGAAGGTCGCATTGAACAAATGGGAACGCCGGAAGAAGTATATGAAAACCCAGCAAGCCCGTTCGTGTACGATTTTTTAGGAAATGTAAATTTATTTCATGGCCGCGTCCATAAAGGTAAGTTAAATGTAGGATCGGTAGAACTAGAAGCACCAGAGCATAAGCACATTTCAAATGTAGACGGAGTAGCTTACGTAAGGCCACATCACTTATCCATCTCTCGTACGAAACAAAGCGTAGATGCAATCCCAGCGAAAGTATCATATTCTCACGCAGTTGGACCTGTCGTATATGTAGAATTAAAGCGAGACGGAACAGAGGAGTATTTAGAAGCAGAAATTAGTAAAGAACAGTTTAGACAGCTAAGTATTCAAGCGGGTGATGTTGTATACGTACAGCCGAAAGAAGTGAAGGTGTTTATTCCGGAGGATTTTGTGATTTAAGAGAGTTAAAATCAGCAATCTATTAATAAGAGGAAGTCTCTCAAAATATATTTTGGGAGACTTCCTCTTTGTTTGTAATGATAGTTTTTCGTGTGTGAAATGTAGTGGGGAAAAGCTATAGATATCATAAGAAGAGGGGGAGCGCGTTCAAACAGTTATTTGGTATGAATAGTAAGGAAGATATTCTAATTACCTGCTATAAATAAAGGTATTACAGTTAGGGGAACAATATTTACCCATAGGAATATGAAGCTCAGTATATTAGTTTCATTGAATATTAGAACAAAATTGAAAGTGAAAATAAAAGGTTAGTTGAATGATATTTATATCATGTCGCTAGCAAACAATAATCGTATTATTGTTAATCTTTAATTATATAATAAAAATAGTTATCTGCAATAATATTTGTTAAATTGTTGTTAAATTGTCGGATTTTGTGCACAAAATCTTCAAAACTTTAAAACTATATTTACTTTACTCTTTCGTTTGTTTACATTGTGATATGTAACATTATATATGTTAAAAATATTTCAGCGAGGTGAGTTTATGGAAGCAAAGAAATGGTATAGGTACTTAATACAACTTATTGTAGTTGCATTAATCGTTACCTCCATACCACTGAATGGATTGGCGGAAACAGCACCACCGTTTACACCATCTCCAAATTCAGAACAAAGTCCAGAAACAGAAAAGAAAGAGGAAAAGGAAAAGGAGTTACCAGCTCCACATCCAGATCAGTTAAAGAAGGATAAGGCTAAAGCACAAGCAAATCCGACTGAGATTGTAGAAGAAAGAACGGAAACCGAAAAAGTTTTCGATAATAATGATGGTACATATACGAAAAAGGTATATACGGAACCGATTCATATTGAGAAAGATGGAAAGTTAGAAGAGGTTTCACCGAAATTAGTAGAAGCACCAAATGAAAAAATTGTAACAGAAAATACAACGTTAGAACCAGAATTTGAAAAGTCAGCACAAGATGGAAAGTACGTTCAATTTAAAGTAAAAGATCATACGATTCAGTACAAATTAATGAGTGCAAATGGTGAAAAAGGTGAAGTGAAGCCGTCACCGGTCACTGCAACACATGAAAATAATACAGTATGGTATAAAGGGATTTTCCCAAATATTGATTTAAAGAGTACGACGTTTAATGAAAATGTAAAAGAAGATTTTGTATTACGTGAATATACAGGACATCACATTTTTACATTTGCATTAGAAACAGATTTAACACCGAGCTTACAGGAAGATGGTTCAATCGACTTCCAAAATGAGAAAAAAGAAAAAGTCTTCACATTACCGAAACCGTATATGAACGATTCAAATGTGGATCAACAATCAGGTGAGGCTGTAACGTCAGATGCGGTTCGTTACACTATTGAGAAGACAGATGAAAAAACATATACATTAACTGTTACCGCAGACTCGCAGTGGTTACAAGCACCGGAACGAAAATATCCGGTATATGTAGATCCTTCGGTTGAATTAGGCAACTTTGAAAATGCTTATGCTTCAAGCGCATATCCAACTGTAAACTATTCAGGAGGAAAGCTTTGGGACGCTGGTCAAAATGCTTATACATTAAAAGTCGGATATTATGATGGCGCATCTGGGACAAACTTTGCATTTATTAAACCAGACGTTTCGAATTTTAAAGGGGCAAATATTGAAAGTGCAACATTCAATGCACATACCATTTGGCATTATTATACGAATCAACCAAATGGTGTTTGGTTAGACGAAGTGACGGGTGCCTGGAATGAAGGCAGTTTAAATTGGAATAATAAGCCTGGTTCAAATAATATTGCGCATGCTGATGTAACAAGAGGGCAATGGGCGAGGTTTAACGTAACTAACACAGTAAAAGCATGGGTAGAAGGTGCAAAAACAAACAACGGTTTTAAATTACATGCAAATGGTAATGGTCAAAACCATTGGAAGAAGTTTATTGCAGCTGAAAATGGAACAAATGCACCGTTCTTGGAAGTAAAATATTCATACGCGAAACCGAATAAACCAAGAGTACAAACTTATTCAAATGGTAGTGGCAGTAGTTCAGGACACTTCAATGTACAATGGGATGCAGTTCCAGGAGCGAACGGCTATAAAGTAGCAATATTTAATGGACATGAATATGAAGAAATCGAAGTTGGGAATGTAACAAATTGGACAACAAAAGATAAAAAAATATTCCCAACGCCAGAAGAGATTGCACAAGGCCGTTATTGGGTGCATGATGATGGAAAAGGTGCAGAAGCACCAGTCAATCCCGGTCCAATTTATAAAAATGCATTTTTAGATAAAAGTCCGTTTGGAGATTATAGTAGTGCACGTGGATATTGGGTTCGTATTATAGCCACCTACCCAACTGGTGAGGATAGTCCACTTTCTGATGAAGCAATTGTTTACATTCCATTGGAACAAGTGAAAAAGCCAGATGGCTCAGCGTATATCAATGCAACAGATCAAACAAATGGTTATGTAACATTGAAATGGGATGCAGTACCAGAAGCAGCAGGGTATAAGGTTTGGATTTATAACGGAAAAGATTACGAAGCGTTCGATGTAGGAAATAAAACAAATTGGACAACACAAAATGAGAAAATTTGGCCAACAAAAGATGAAATAGTGAAAGGCCAATATTTACTACATCATGATAAAAAAGGAACAGAATTAGCAGTAGATCCATCACCCGTGTATAAAAATTCTGGTGGAATTTATGCAAGTGCGAAAAACTATTGGTTCCGTGTAACGGCATATAGTAAAGCTGGACATGCTGAAAGTGAAATTTCGCATGAGTTTGTACCTAGATTCTCCCAAGATTCTGGATTTATAGGGATGTTTGATTACTGGGCATCAATTCCTGTGTTAAATGGTAAAGTAAATGCTACAAATGGTAACTTTATCATGAGTGAGAAAGATATTACGTTATCAGGGCGCGGGCCGGATGTATCAGTAGAAAGAACATACAACAGTCTAAGTAAAAAGGTCGGCTTATTTGGTACGGGTTGGTCGAGTGGATTAGAGGAAAGAATTTGGGCCGATGGAAATGGAAACTTACTTTTAATTTCTGCCGATGGTGCGAATATTACTTTTACTAGAACAGGAGATAATACGTATCAAGCTCCTACTGGTATATATTTAGAGATTAAGCAAGTATCAGGCGGATATGAAATAAAAGATAAAGACCAAACGGTTACTTTCTATAAATCTGGAGATGCACAAGGCCGTATTGAGTATACAAAAGATAAATATGGAAATACGACGACTTATGAGTATGATGGTGAATCACGTTTATCAAAAGTGAAAAACGCTTCTGGTAAAGAGTTACTCGTACAATATGATGGGAATAATAAAAAAGCCGCAAGAGTAATCGGTCCAGATAATAAGACGATTACATTTAAGTATGATGGAGATTTACTTGTTTCTTCAACAACTCCAGAAGGAAAAGTATATAAACATGGATATGATAATGGATTACTAACATCTATTTATGATCCGCAACATACAGATGCAAAACCATATAAAACATCGTATGCATACGAGAATAATAGATTAGTAAAAATAACAGATCCACTAGGGAAAGCTACGACATTAGCATATAATACAGGTTCGAAAGAAGTTACATTAACGAATCCTAAAGGACGTAAGACTGTTTATACGTATAACGATGCTGGAAATCCAGTAAAAACAGTTGAAGATGTGGGGCGTCTGAATTTAACGACGACGTATGAATATAATGCGAATAATTTAGTGAAAACAACAACTCCTAAAAATCAAACAGAAACAGCGACCTATGACGGAAATGGGAATGTAACTTCTGTTACTGATGAAATGGGAACTGAAAAGTTTGAGTATAATAAAGATAATGGAATTGTTAAAGCGACAGATAATGAGAATCGTGAAACAACAGTTGCTTATAAGGCTGCAAATACAGAGGTATCAGAAACAGACCAAGCGGCTCATACGTCTTCTTTCACACAGCATGATAAATACGGTAATCCAATTGAAACAAGTAAAGAGTTAGGAACAGGGGAAAACTTGATTCAAAATCCGAGCTTCGAGATAAATGGCACGGATAAATGGGTACCAGTAAATCACAATAATTCTGGTTCTATCGCAAAAGATGCAACACCAGCTCCAGGAGGTCTTGGAGGAGAGTCATCACTTAAGATTACAACGAAAACAACAAGTAATGAGTGGGGTTATATAGCAGCAATTCAAGAAGTAACACTAGAACCAAATACAACTTACACATTAAGTGGTATGGTGAAAACGGATTTAGCCAATGGTGCTGCTTTCTTCAATGTACAGTTATTAAATGAAAACGGTGCTGGTATAGATGGTGGCTGGCATGATACTCGTCACAATAGAATTCAAGGAACAAGGGACTGGGTTAACCGTCAAGTTACCTTTAAAACAACAGAGCAAACGAGAAAAGTAAAAATCTATTTACAAGCAGAAAATGGTGGCGCTGCGACGAGTGGTTCTGCATGGTTTGACAAGATTCAATTGGAAAAAGGTGAAGTTTCTTCTAGTTTTAATCCGATTACAAATAGTAGTGTAGAGAATGTAACCGAAAAAGGTTGTATTTCTGGATGGGCTAGAGGGGATGGAACGACTTGTGATGCTAAAGAAATCTCGCACGATAGTTTTACTGGAGGTTCATCAATAGTATTAGAGCGTAGTCAATATGGAGGGGCAGATGTTGGCTATGGTACAAGAGTTGTATTGAATCAGAAAAAGGCAGAAACATTAACGCTGACAGGGATGTCTAAATCTGAAAATGTAGAAAATGATGCTCCAGATAAATTATCTAGAGACTACTCTGTTTGGGCAGATGTACATTATCAAGATGGTAGCGGTGAAAATTATCAAGCAAAATTCCCAAGTGGTACAAATGATTGGAACCGTAGTGCGGTTGTAATTCCAGCTAAGAAACCAATTAAACATATTCAAGTGTACCTACTATTTAGAAACAATAATAAAGGGAAAGTATGGTTTGATGATGTTCGTTTACTAGAAGGTAACGCTCTTATTAAAAACGAGTACGACAATGATGGAAATGTTGTTGCTGCGTATGATGAAGAAGGACAGAAGAATACATTCACATACGATGCATCAGGAAATAAAAAGAGCGAAACAGATGAAAAAGGAAATACAAAACTATATGATTACAACAAAGATAATCTATTAACAAAGGTTACATTAAAGAATGGTACTTCTGTAAATTATCGTTATGATTATAATGGAAATACAACAGAGAAATCTGTCATGTTTGGTGGGAAAACACAAACACACAAATATGAATATGATGTAGATAATAAAAATACAGTGTATATCGATGCATTAAACCGTCGTATTGAAAACACGTACGATGAAAATGCAAACAAGATTAAAATAAAAATGCCAAATGGTTCTATTTTAGAATCCGTATATGATACAGCTGATCGCGTTGTTGGTGAAAAACGCAATGGCAAAGATTCATTTACATTCGAACGTGATCAAAATGGACAAGTTACGAAAGTGAAAGATCTTGTCAACGGTGTAGAACGCACGAAAACATACGACAAGGCTGATCGCGTTACAAGTGCAACAGATAGCCGAGGCGGAAAAATTGACTGGGCGTATCATGATAAAGCAAACAGTAAGACAGAAAAGTTAAAAGAACAAACAGTAACGCAAGGCGGATATACAAATAAAGTATCGTATGACTACAACACGTTAGATCAAAATATACGTGTAACAGACGGTTCTCAAACGTATCGATTTGACTATGACGATCAAGGAAATGTTCGTACGTATACAGCTGGTAATGGTTCAGGTTCGACGTTTAACTATGACCACGCGAACAAAATTAAAGATTTAGTAGTCGGTACATCAAACAGTATTCTACTTTCTGAACGATATGAATATGATCAAGCGGGTAACCGCACGAAGGTTAAACATGAAGGTACGGGCGGAAAAGTAACAGAAACAAACTTTGTATATGACCCGATTAACCAACTATTAAATGAAGCACTACCAAACGGAACAACTAAATCATACACATATGATGGATTTGGAAACCGTATGAGTGTGAAAGTTGTAGAGAATGGAAAAGAAACAAAGTCTATAGCGGCAACATTTAATGATGGAAATCAACTTGTAAAATTTGGGAATGAATCATTAACGTATGATGCGAATGGAAATCGTATATCGGATGGAAAGTACAAGTATACATGGAACGAACATGACCAAATTGTAGCTATCACAAAACAAGGTGAGAGCAATGCATTCGCAACTTATAAATATGACGACGATAATCGTCGTATTGAAAAGAGTGTAAATGGTCAAATAACACGTTATTTCTATGATGGAGATAGTATTAATCCGTTATATGAGACAGATGGTAGTGGCAACGTTCTTCGTCAATATGTATACTCTGTAGACGGTTCACGTTTGGCAATGAAGTCAAAAGG
The DNA here is from genome assembly GCF_008368895.1 of Bacillus sp. BB081. Taxonomy (NCBI): domain Bacteria; kingdom Bacillati; phylum Bacillota; class Bacilli; order Caryophanales; family Bacillaceae; genus Bacillus; species Bacillus sp. BB081. Next base: position 14,185 of record NZ_QOZX01000043.1, on the reverse strand, counting down.
ACAAACGTTATACTATCACTATAACCCACGTGGTGATGTAGTCGCGATGACAGATCAAAATAGAGAAGTTGTAGCAACGTATGAATATGATTCATGGGGTAACGTACTAAAGAGCGACGCAAAAGGTATCGCAGCAGATAATCCATTTGGATATGCAGGATACATGTATGATAAAGAAATTGGTATGTATTATCTGATTGCGAGATACTATAATCCAGAACATGGTGTGTTCTTATCGGTGGATCCTGATCCGGGTGATGAGGATGATCCGGTTACAATGAATGGATATACGTATGCGGATAATAATCCAGTTATGATGACGGATCCAGATGGTAAGTGGGCATGGATGGCAGCCGGTGCTGCTTTTGGTGGTGTATCAAGTTATTATTCTGCTAAAAAAAGTGGGGCTAAAGGTTGGAAATTGGCTGGCGCAGTAGCTGGTGGTGCAGCTCTTGGTGCTATTGGTGGTGTAGGCGGAGGTTCCTATAGAGCACTTAAGGTAGCAAGAAAAGCATATAACAAAATGCCAGGTACTCCTCGTCGAAAGGGGATTGCTGCTCATGATGCATGGGGGAAGGCAATGAAGAAGGTAGTTCCCGGTGGAAAATACGAAAAGCCAATTAGAGGGAATAAAAGAACCAGAGCTGATTTGCAATTTTTTAAGGGCAGATTAGTAGTGGAGTTAAAAACTTCACGAGAGTATAAGAAGAATAGAAGTAGGGTTAATAAACAAGTTCAAAAGTATAAAAAATCCGGAGCGAAGTGGGTTTGGGTTGTACGCTATTAAGTGGTGAGGTGACGAATGGATAGAGCAAAAAGGATGCGAAAAGAGATAGCGGAGTGTATAGTAGAAAAATATTATTCTGAAGCAATCCCGTATATATCTATGCTAGGGGCTATGGAGAATCTTGAGAATATAAGTTTCTTTAAGAGTATAGAAGTGCAAGATAAAAAGTTGATGGAGCAAATTCAGGTAGCTATTTTACAATCCTCTTCTGGAATCAAGGATGTTATTAGAGAATATCATAATCCCGATACTTTATATAGTATAGAAGCGTTAAGGCAAGCTATTCATTGTTCTATAAATCAAAAAGAAGCAATTGAATGTATAATTGCTGATTTATTCTTAAATGGAAGAGGATTAGAACATGCTTTAACAGCTATAATGTATGACAAATCTGTTTCTAAAGTTGTTAAGGGTGATGTTCTAATTGAAGAAAGATTGGTAGAAATAATTATGAAAGATGTGTATTCTAATCAAATAAAGGGATTAGCGATAGAAGCATTAGGGAGGGTTCTATCTGTAAATAAATATAAAAAACTTCTATTAGACATAAAGAACAGTTATTGTAATAGGAAAGATTTTAAATTTAAAATTTTATTACAAGGTATTTATGTGAAAAATAAAATTAAGAATATTCTTAGAGAGATTGAATAGATATAGGGAATTAATAGGGTATTTGTTTGTGAAGAGAAATGTATTAATAGATTTAAAAGAAGAGGAAGAGTACTTTGAAGGAAGAAGGGCTAACATAAGCTCTTCTTTCTTTGTATATATTAAGGTAGCTTAGTGGTAAAAACATATATGGTGTGTGGGATAATCTTATTAAAAAGTGATGCAAAAAGAATCATGATAGACAAACTTTGTATATGACCCGATCAACCAACTATTAAATGAAGCACTACCAAACGGAACAACTAAATCATACACATATGATGGATTTGGAAACCGTACAAGTGTGAAAGTTGTAGAGAATGGAAAAGAAACAAAATCTATAGCGGCAACATTCAATGAAGGAAATCAACTTGTAAAATTCGGAAACGAATCGTTAACGTATGATGCGAATGGCAACATAAAAAGAAAAATAATGGAAAGCGTCCTCCACTAAATAAAAGTGACTATTAACAAGGGTGAGTGATTATGAGGTTTTTTTTAAGTGGTGAATTAGAAGGGGATATTGCTGAGGAATTTATAAATATAATTTCAGAGATCGGTAGTGAACTTGAAGGATTAAATAGTAATAATTATGGTAGCGAAGTAGAAGAAATAGCTATAATCCCTATAGTAGCCAAAATAACTCCGGAATATGAAGATGCGGGTTTTTTTAAAGAAAGAAAGCTCTTTAAAAGGAAGAGTAAAGAAGCAGATTTTAGATTAAGGATTGACTATGAAACATTTTTATCTGCAGATTATGCTACGAGAAAAATATTGATAATTAGAAATGTTATTCGCTCTATTAGGATATTAGGGGAAAGGGCTAAGTCTGATTTTAATGCAATAAAGTTAGAGCAAGATATTTTACAAGTTTTTGATATCAACGGGAGTATATAGTAGGGCATGTTACAGATGAATATTATGTAGTATTTTTAGGTTCGGGAAAGCAAGTATTTATTTGTTATGCGGAGGAACGTGTTATGGACTAAAATCAAAGCAGCAACACATGAAAAAATTTCAGGCTTTATGTATTTCTCCTTATAAACTCTCCAACCTGGGTTGTTACTTCTATAATAGAGATAGTATTCACCCATTATACGAGACGGACCTAATGGATGATTAAAAGTGAAGTAGACTTATTATGTAATTTATAAAGCGGAGGCAAATATATGAATAAATTAGGGTTTAGAGTTATTCGCGGGGAAGAGGGATATAGCCATTATTTTGGTGGAGAAACTTGGAAAGTTCCTATATGTCCGCAATGTAATGAGCAAGCGCATCAAATATTTACCTTTGATTTGAATGATTCGAGATTAGAGGAACTTAAGACAGAAGAATTAAGAGAGTTGCCGTTAATTACTTGTTTAAATTGTTCCTTATATGAAGATATACAAAATTTCAAAATAAATATAATGGAACGTTCTATACATACCATTACTCAAAGTGAGATGTTTGATTGGAAGTATGAATTAATTGATAAGATACCAGTTCCTTTGTCGAAATATGATATGAAATTAATAACGATGGAGAAATATGATGTCCCCTGTGATGAAGATGAATATGACCAAGCTTTAGATGCTATGGGGAGAGATTATATTTGTAGAATACTTGAAGCGCCTCTATACATAGACGATTCTATAGAGGCAACGTGTCCTTGTTGCTCGAAAAGTATGAACTATGTGGCTATGTTGACCGGAGAAGATTATGGGAATGAAGGGGGACTTACAGGAGGAATAACTTTTCAAATAGGAGAGAGTTTTTTATATTTTTATCTATGTAAAGAATGTCTAATTATACAAACTTCCATGCAGAGCACTTAAGTTTGTTCTGTAGTATTGAAAGTTTTATTTTAATGTGAAGTGAAAGAGTTTGTGATTTAAATAAAAACCGAACCGTCACCTAAGTGACAGTTCGGTTTTCTTTATCTATTTTTTCTCTACTAACTTTTTATTCTTCCAATCTATTGTGAACGATTTATTAAATGTTTTTTGATCAACATCTTTTACGTTGTTTCCAACCCAGTTTGCAGTTCCGAATGTGTAGCCTGGACGAAGTTGATAGTCGTCGGTGTGTTTTGTATAAGCGACTTGTAAGTTAGATTGATCTGTATTTTTTTCAGAGATAACAACAGCAATCATACCAGGAGAGAAGCCGCTATTTGTTAGCGCTGGAAGTTGATCCATCGGTATTAAATTACCTTTTGCATCAGATTCATATAGGTATGTGCGAGAGTACATGAACAGTTGGTTTCCGTATAAAGAATGGTAGGAATCACGTGTGTAAATACCCCAGTTTTGATTGTTATATCCGTTAAAGAATACGTTCCATTTTACGTTTTTGTTTGTTTGGTCAATTAAATTTGTTTTATAACTAGTTTGTTTATAGCTTACAGAGTCAGACCAAGTTACTTGACCAGTTGCACCAGCCTCACCGCTAGGGCCATTAGGCGTTACAGAAGCTTTAACAGAACCACCAAGTTGATAAGATACACTAGATGTTACAGTCGTTTCTTCTACAGCATTTGTAGGTGCTACGTTAAAGAAACGAGCGCTGTTATCTTGAAGGTTAAATGCAACATCATATTGTGAAGGATAACGTAATGTTGCACTAGCACCAGGGATTGGGTAGTTATCAATAGGTGCATCACTTATAGTAGGATTTGCTTTTAGAAAACTACCAGTTGTATTAATAACGGCAATCTGTTTATCTGCGCTGGGATCATCGATAAAAGTTACCTTTAAAGACATTGTCATATTATCAGCTTGATCATTATTAAATGTATTATAGCTCGTATGTGTTTTTGCATTTTGCCCGATATCTGTTACAACTTGTGACGTCGTTTGAGCGTAAGCAGCAGTTGTTGAAAGTGCTAAAGCGCTACTAGCAAAAACAGCGGATAATGCTAAACATTTTAAAAATGTTTTAGAACGTTTCATGCAATCACTTCCTTTTATTTTTGTCGATATATGTCGTATTTCGTTTATATCGTAACATGAAAATAAAACGGAAGGGATGGTTATGCATAATTGCATAGGTGAGTTTTGGATAATGAAATTTTATGAATCCTTCTCAAGGGAATAGTCGCTGTATTGTTTATATATTCCTCTTCAATAATTTCCTAACCTGCGTCGCAACAAACGCAACATCACTAAACAGTTAGAGGTTTTTATTGTGAAGAGCGAAGTGCTTAATATTTACGTTAAACGTGCATAACAAGATATAATAGAAGAAATCAAGAAGGAGGCTCGCTGTGAAAAATCTTCGTTATCTCAATATATTTACTATATTAATTATATACACACTACTTATGCTTTACATAGGCTGGAACGGTTGGGTTTGGCTTCATGCGGTATTCGGCTGGCAATCTTGGGGATATTACGCTTTCGTAGTCGGATTTATTTCATATGCGTACATTCTCGTACAAGTGTTTAAGTTTTTGCCATTTCTACGAACGATAGGTTCAATTTGGTTTGCGGTCATACAATATGCGCTTATGTTATTGCCGTTAGCAAATATTACAGTCTTTCTTTTACAGTTTCCAGTGGAGAAAGAAGCGGCAATTATTTGGACAGGAACGGCTGTGTTAGTTGCATTTATCTTTATCTTTGCGTATGGAGTATTCAACGCATATAGCCCAGTAGTAAGAAAATACGAGGTGCACATACCGAAAAAAGTAGAGGGACGTAAAAGTTTACGCATTGCGATGGCTTCTGATATGCATTTCGGTAAATTATCTGGCGTTTCGCATTTAAAAAGACTTGTCCGTCATGTAAATGAAATGGAGCCTGATATTATTTTACTGCCAGGTGATATTATAGATGATCATCCAGGTGTGTTCATTCAAAAAAATATGGGGCACATTATGAAACAAATGAAGGCTCCATTAGGCGTATACGGCGTATTAGGAAATCACGAATATTACGGAAGAGCGGTTCCTGAATTTTTACAAGAGATGAATAAGATCGATATTCGTATTTTGTTAGATGAAGTGATTACAATTGAAGATCAGTTTTATCTCGTTGGAAGAAGAGATAAAACAGAGCGAGATCGCCAAAGTTTTGAAATTCTGATGAGTACGGTAGATAAATCTATGCCTGTTATTGCAATGGATCACCAACCATTCGAGTTGAAACAAGCAGCGGATGCTGGTGTAGATTTACTATTATCCGGTCACACGCACCGCGGACAAATGGCGCCGAATCATATTGTAACGAGAAGAATGTACGAACTAGACTGGGGATACGCACAAAAAGGTGCGTTCCACGCAATTGTTTCTTCTGGTTTCGGATTCTGGGGGCCACCGCTTAGACTTGGAAGTAGGTCAGAGATTGTGCAGGTGGAGGTTACGTTTGAATAGGATTATAAAATAGAGAGCTGATGGCTCTCTATTTTTTTCAATAAAAACAAATAACAATAAATATCTCTGTTGGTGCTAATTTCATAAAAGAGGTACGATTATAAGACGTGGCGGAAATAAAGGGGGATTATAAGTGATCATATCAGATGTACTATACGGAGAATTTGAAGTGGATCAAGTGTTAGAAGAATTAATCTTAAGTAAGTCTGTGCAAAGACTTAAAGGTATTCATCAAAATGGCGCAAGCTACTTAATAAATGAGAAATGGAATGTAACGCGCTTCGATCATTCAGTTGGCGTTATGTTATTAGTGAAAAAACTCGGTGGTTCAGTTGAAGAACAAATTGCAGGTTTACTGCATGACGTATCGCACACTGCTTTTTCTCATGTGATTGATTACGTTTTTGATAATATAAATGAAAGTTATCATGAAGAGATATTTAGTTCTGTCGTGAAAAACTCAGAAATTCCAGCGATTCTTTCAAAGTATGGTTATAACTATGAGGAAATTTTGTTAGATGATTCGAAGTGGACGTTACTGGAAAGGTCAGCGCCCGAATTATGCGCAGACCGAGTGGATTATACGTTACGAGATATGTATACATACGGATATACTTCTTTAGAAGAGGTTCATAGATTTTTAGAGGATGTCATCGCAGTAGATGGGAAGATGGTTCTTCAAAGTATCGAAGTAGCAGAATGGTTTACAGAAATGTATTACAAAGAAGTAATTGATTTCTTTATGAAACCAATGAATATTTACGGAAACGATATGTTAGCGAAAACGTTAAAGTTAGCTCTTCATAAAAAGGTTATTCATGCAGAAGATTTCCTTCTTAAAGACGAGGAGCTTATTTCGAAATTGCAGCAATGTAGTGAGCCAGAAGTGCATGCTTTATTAAGCAAAGTTCATCCGAATGTAATAGTAAAAGAAGATAGAAACGATTACGATTTGTATCAGAAAAATAAAGTCCGTCTTATTGATCCTCCGTTCCTTCGTGAAGGTGAAGTTGTTCGATCGTCTGTCGTATCGGAAAAAATAAAACAGATGAGTGAGGTCGCTTATGAAAAAGCGATGAGAGGGATGTATGTGAAAGTGATTTCGGATTAAAAAAGGAGAGCATCACTTTGCTCTCCTTTTCTCATTAATAATCGAACCAATTCCAAACCTCAATATCTCCAAGAGTCGCATAACGAACATGAGGTGAGTTTTGTAATTTTAATAACTCTTTTGACGGGCCGGTAATGACAATGCCGTATACTTTTACACCATTATCTTTTACATACTGATAGCGCTTATCTAAGTTTAGATCTTTTTGACGAGTCCAAGTAGTTTTACTTACAATTTCTTTATTTATAGAAAGAATACGCATCATTTCGATTACTTCATCTTCTTTTGTGTGTAGCTTTTTTGTTTCATTTTCAGGAAGATTTATATGTTCTGGAAATCCAATCATTTCTCCGCCATGTAGGATAAAATCATTTTCATTTATTCTTTCTTGCCCTGTGTCTAAAGCGTACCATATAGGAGTTGGTGGCATTCCTTGTGCTTCAAATACGCTATATAAAAGGGATTCTAATTCTTGTAATGTGTAAAGTTTGTCAAAAGATATCGCTACTTCTGCAACGGTGCCCTCATGTACTTTTCCAAGTGTATCCCAAACTTTTTTAGATGATTCTTTCAAATGATCAACTTGCTTGATTTTGGGGTGAACAAAGGAAAGTTTTTTTGAATAGGCTGTGTTTGCCCAAGATTGATTTGTGACAGCTACAGAGGATAAGAAACTACTCGTTGTTACTGTACCAATTGGAAACTCTTTTTTGCCGACCGTTTTAAAAAAATTCATTTCATTTTCTGTACGGAAAAAGGGTTTAATCTTTGTACTGCCGCCAGCGGAACGACTATTTGGCATTGTCGCTTCTAGTGCGAGTGCTGGAATCTCATCTACTTCAGTTAACTTTTTCATATTGTTCGAATAGAAGTAAAAGGAAGATGAGAAATGACCAACAAAATAGATTGCTATACAAACAGCGAGGACAAAACTAACGGTTTGCCAACGCTGTTTCCATTTTATTTTCCAAAACGGGACTTTAAGATTTTGTGGTGGTAGTCTTTTCTTTATCGGTTCACTGTTCGAAAGCAACGCATCTAAGTAAACTTCACACTCTTCACATGTCTCAATATGACTTTCTAACTCTTCTTGTTCATCATGCGTGAGCGTTCCGTTTTCGTACTTCTCCCATAGTTTTTTAAACTTTGTACAACCCATCCCTATCACTCCTTTATGCTTTTCGTCTCTTTTCGTCCCCTGTGTAATTCAATTTTTACTTTCGCTAGTGAGAGACCGGTCATTTCTGCTATTTCCTTATACGAGAATCCGTAGTAATCTCGTAGTAGTAACACATTTCGTCTTTCAAGGGGAAGAGAAGATAAACTGTCTAACCAACTAGCAATCTCATGTTTTACGAAATAAGAGTGCTCTGTACTTGGTACGTTTGGTAAATGGAATTCTTCAACTGTCGTTGTTTTATATCTTTTTTCTTTTCGATACCAATCGATAAAGGCGTTGTAGGCAATCGTAAATAACCACGGCCTAATTTCTTCTCCTTTATAATAGTCAATATGGACGAGCATTCGATAAAATGTTTCTTGCATGAGATCTTCCGCACAGTGGGAATCTCCGGTTAGGGAGAGAAGATAGCGAAATAAATCTTGCATATGTTCGGAGTAAATTTCTTCTAATGATTGTTTTCGTTTCACTACATTTCCCTCCCTTCATACATAACAACGAAATACATATAAAAAAGTTACAATGTTTTATGGAATTATAGTAAAAAACGTCAAGAATTGGATAGGATTCTCTTTTATCATAATACATATAAGGCGGGTGAACAGAGATGGAAAGCTATGAAACACAAATTCAAAGGTCAATTAATTATATTGAAGAAGATGTCATGGAAAAACAGACGTTGCGTAATTTAGCACGTATTGCAGGTTTTTCTGAGTCTCATTTTCATCGTGTATTTCAGGCGTTAGTAGGTGATACAGTAATGGAGTATGTTCGAAAGAGGAGGTTAGCCCGGGCAGCTTATCAGCTTTCTCATACGGATGAAAAAGTTATTGATATCGCATTTGAGCATGGCTTTCAATCTCATGAAACGTTCACGAGAGCCTTTAAAAAATTATTTCAAATGACACCGAGTGAATATCGAAAGCAAGAAATAGAAACACCGATGTATTACAGCGTGAATGTAAAGCAAAGAAAATTAAATCCATATTTAGGAGGCATACAAATGGAATATCGTATTGTAAATAAACCAGAATTTTTAATGGCGGGTTATGAACTGAAGACGACAAGTAAAGAAGGGAAAAACCATCAAGACATACCAGCATTTTGGCAAGAATATTTACAAAAAGATCTTGGAACAACGATTCCGAATCGTAAAGATACGAGCCAATGGGTAGAGCTTGGATTATGTACTGATTTTAATTTAGAAACAGGGGACTTCACTTATATTATCGGAATGGAAGTTACAGGTTTTGAAAATGTACCAAATGAAGTTGCGAAGCGTACTTTCCCAGCAGCGACATATGCTGTATTTACAACGCCGAAAGTTCCTCATGAAGAAATGGTTTCGTCTATTCACCAAACGTGGAATGCTGTATTCTCAGAATGGTTCCCACATTCAGGATATGAACATTGCGGCGTTAATGAGTTTGAGCTATACGATGAACGTTCCCATGCAGATAAAAGTGAGTTCGCTCAAATTGAACTTTGGATACCGGTGAAGAAGAAGTAATAATAGAAGGAAAAGCGAGCCACTGAGTGGTTCGCTTTTTTCATATAGGTTGCTATATTTGACGATTTTTGTTGGTAAGTCGATATAATTTCATTTGCCGCTGAACTCTGCCCTAAAAAAAGACGCCACATAGCGTCTTTTCTACGAATGAAACGGGAACACAAGTATAATCGTTGTTCCTTTTCCAAGTTCGCTCTCAATAGAAATCGTTCCGTTATGAGCATGAACGAGCTGTTTCGTAATAGCAAGGCCAAGCCCAGTTCCGATGTTGCTTTCTTCTGTATTGGTTCCTCTGTAATATCGCTCAAATAGAAGCTCTTTCGTTTTGTCATCCATTCCTTTTCCGTTATCTGAAATAGAGAGTGTAAATGAAGTAGCGTTTTGGGAAAGTTTTACGCTCACATTTGTCGTTTCATTATTATGTTTTACCGCGTTTACTAGTAAGTTTTCGATAATACGCTGGAACCATTTTTCTTCAATGAAATATTGAATTTTGTTTGAGCTTGGTACGAATTCAATATTTTGATTTTGAAGTGTCGGATTATTAATAAATTGTAATAAGACTTTTTGGACGAATTGATTCATTTCAATGTTTACGTGCTGCGCAGGAAGACTGTTATTTTTTAATTGATACGTTAAGCTTAAGTCATCAATTAATGTCGTCATATATTGAGATTTCTCTTTCATAACGCTGCCGAATTGTTGAATGTCACGATCAGTCCAGTTGTACTGCTGTGATTCTAGTAATAATGCGTAGCCATATATAGAACTAAGTGGTGTTTTTAAATCATGTGTGAGACCAGTAATCCATTCTTCACGTGTTTGCTGCAGTACTTGCCTCATCGCATCATTTTTTTTGAGTGTAATAGAAAGATGCTCTAGTGAATTTGTCACATCACTAAATAAGCGGAATGACCATTTCTCTTTACCAGATCGCCGGAACCTGACAGGTTTCCCTTTTTTACTAACAGGTTCTTCGTACTTTCCACCAGCGATGTTTTTAAGCCAGCGCATCGCATGGAGTAACGGTTTTCCGAATTTATTACCGTACCAAATAGAAAGAATGACTAAATAAACAAATACGATAAGAAGGATTAATCCGCATCCGATTAGAAACTTTTTAGTAAATACATCGTCTATTTCATCATCTGGGTAGTAGTACTCATTTTTGGCAGTTACAACGAGAAGGTGATTGCTATTTGTGTCGTAAAAGCTAGACGTGTTTTCTTTATGATTCCACGGTTCCTTTTCGCTAAGAGCAGCTTGTATGACAGAAAACGTTTTTTTCTTTCCATCTGGATAGGAGAATACTTCTTCGCCATCACTATTAAAGATTTGAAGTGCTGCTTTTTCTTTAGAAAGTAACTGTTTTTCTTCTTCTGTTAATGTGAACGTATCCGTAGATACAGAAGGGTGCTCTTTCTGTATCGTTTTCAGTAATAGATTGCTTTTTAACATACCGCCGTATATAACAAGTACGTTCTTTTCTTCTAATTCAATTTCCCAATATGTAAATGTATAAGGGCTTTCTATATGATTCTGTATATACGAGAATAAAGATGTTCTCGTATAAGATGTCGGTACGTCACTCGGCGTATTAAAGTGATAGAGAACTTTTCCATTTTCCTCTACAACTTGAATCCAATCATTTTTTTCTTTAATTAAGTCTTTTACTTCAGCTTTTAACGAAATATCGCCATCTTCTGAAGAGATATATCTTGCAATCATAAAATTATCAGCATCTGGAATATTCGGTTCGTATGAAGTACTAGTAACAAGGAAAATTAAATAAGTGAAAGCAGCTACTACAGCAAGCAGTAATGTAACTAAAACAAATACGTGTTGCAGGATAAACTGGATAATAAGTCGTTTATTAAAATTCATATCGTCACCTTACTTTGTAATGAACTTATAGCCAAGTCCGCGAACGGTTTTTATATATTCTGGTTTACTTGGGTCTTGTTCAATTTTTTCACGTAGTTTTCGAATGTGGACCATAACAGTATTATCATCGCCATTATAGGCAGGTGCTCCCCAAACTTTTTCGTATATTTCTTCTTTCGAAAATACGTAGTTCGGATTCTCGCAAAAGAAGAGTAATAGCTGAAATAGCTGGGCGGAACATTCGACAACATGTCCATTTACTGTAAGTTCTGCGGAATATCGATCAATTTCAAATCTACCAAATGAACTGGAGTGTGCTTTTTGTTCGTGTGGTACTGCTTGTTTCATATGTCTACGGAGTTGTGCTTTCATACGAGCTACTACTTCAAGTGGATTAAATGGCTTCGTAATATAATCATCTGCACCGTGTGAAAATCCAGATATTTTATCTAAATCAGATGTTTTGGCTGTGAGGAAGAAGATAGGGCAATCTGTTGTCTGGCGAATGATTGGACAAATATCAAAACCAGATTGTCCAGGAAGCATGACATCTAAAATAATTAAATCGTAATCGTTTTGCGCGGTGAGAGATAAAGCTATTTCAGCGGATGTTGCAGTTGTAATATGAGAAAAACCTTCTTTTTCAAGAATGGTAGTTAGTAATTGTAAAATTGCTGTTTCATCATCAACGAGCAAAATATTTGCTTGGTACATAAAAAATCCCTCCTAATTTCCTCGAATATCATATCATCTTTCTATAATTTATGGAATTTTTAAGGAAATTTTAAGGTTTTCTTTCGCAAAAAATTAAGAATCAAATGATATGATAAAAGAACATAGGGGGAGGAGATGAGTGTGAATCCGTTTCAAACGATGCGAGCTAGATATTTTTTAATTGTATTTGCACTATTAACTTTAGTTGCAAGAGTCAGTAATGAATTGATAGAAAATACATTTCATATGCAAAATTCTACTTTTATAAATATTCTTATATTCTACATCCTTCCGATTATATGGATTTTTTATGAATATAGAAAACACCGTGTTTCATTGTCATTATTTATTAATAAAAATGAAACATTTAACCTGGTACAAGTTTTATATATTGCACTTATGTTAGGCGTATTTAGTTATGGATATCTTATTTTGTACATGTATAGCTTTGCATGGATTACACCGGAATTTATTATGAACGCGTTACGTGAACCGATTATAGATAGTACAGGGGGATATGTATATCAATTTATTATGGTCGTATTCATTGCGCCAATTATTGGTGAATTTGTTTTTCGGGGATTTTTACTGCAACGCTTTGCAGCAAAATGGGGAACGAGTATAGCGATTATTGTAGTAGCGATGTTGTTTGCGTTGTTACATGTTGATTTCCTAGGCGCAGTAGTATTTAGCGTTGTACTATCAATCGTATATATTCGTACAAATAGTTTACTCATGCCAATTGCTATTCACATGTTAAACAATGCATTTGTAATCGGTGCTTCTTTTTTTATAAATAAAGAAGAGATAATGAGTTTTGCAGATTTCTCAAATTATACGACCTTTTTCCCAGGACTTATTATTTTTATAACAGGATTAAACTTAGTACTCATCTTTTTATTTGTTAACCGCAAATATTGGAATAAAGAAATGCCAGCTATATATGTAGAACAGGAAAAAAGCTTTTCAGACGTAGTGGGGAGTAAATGAGATGAAGAAGACGATTGAAAAAATATTGAAAGACATTATAGATTCTACGTCTATTACAGATATGTGTGATAAAAGTGTTTGTCATTGGGTGCAACCTGTAGTAGATACGATTGTGTTTCCAGAGTATTACTTATTTTCTAGCACTCATGTAAAAGAAAATATTATTTCTCTTCTTATTGTGTTAGGGGTTTTACTAATATTTGGTCTAATTGTAGAAGAAATGATGAAGCGCATCTTCAGAAAAAATGAAGAGAAGTATATGTGGGTTCATAAAGTATTCGAGAAAGTAATAGTGGCTTTCCTTTTGTTTTATAGTATGAAAACAATCATTTACTTTATAGCTTTGAAACATCATTAATTCTAAATTTGAAAGGGATGTATAAAATTATATGAATGAAACAATATCATCAAATAAGTTTTTTTATTTGATTTTGCTTAGTATTGTGCTGATAACGACAGTCAATGTTATTCTTCGCTGGGAGGAAGCTTATTTCTTTATGTATTTAGCACTCCATTTGTTAGGAATATTATGTATAAGCGGCGGAATAGTTGCTGAAAAAAAGAGTGAAGAAAGCATTAATTATATGTGTGTGACCGGTCTTATTTTACTTTTAGCTGTACAAGGTATTATGAAATATAGTACTTTTTCTTTACAAGATTTTAGTTTATTAGTGGATGTACTTCCTTAAGGGCACGCGTTATGTTATGTAAGAAGCAAATAGGATACGTACTAGTTTAAATTGGATTTTTTACGCTTATTGTAACGACTTTATTTTTTCAAGACTATGAATATATACGCTATGTCAACTACCCCTACTGAGATGAAACGTTTCAGTGGGGGCTTGAGTTAGAACGCTAGGTCTTTTCGTCTATCGCTAGACATTTGACGCTCTAGCCTTCATGCCACCTTACGGTAACACCCCAAGTAAGTTTTTGGTTGGTACTGACAACGAATGATTGTTTTCCCACTTGCACCACCCTTTTGAAAAAGAGCAGTTCTCCCT
>NZ_QOZX01000042.1:0-19212 GCF_008368895.1 Bacillus sp. BB081 | reverse complement strand
TAACGAATAGAAGGGGCACATCCATTATTTGTGCCCCTTCTATTCGTTATATGTAAAAAAGCCCATCACTGTATCCGTATGTATAGTGATGGGCAATACTTATTTTTTTCTATGTTTAAAAAAACGGACAATCTAATTGATCAACAGATTCCCATGATTTTTTTTTTATATTATCGGTGGATTTATTAGCTTCTAGTGGCACATTTTTAAAGGGATTTACTTCGACCTTTAATAAAGATGATGGCTCCACGTATAATGAGAAAACATGGCTATTTGGTATAGCTTTTGACACATCAATATCTCCTACTTGTTTAAAGAGTTGCTGCGCTGCAAAGAAAAAGAAATTGGTTGGGTTTGATTGTTTATTCAGCCATGCAATCATTTCAGGTGATACTGATTTATGAATATTGATTTTTACTCGATCACCACGTTTATATCGCCTAGATCGCATACTTCCACCAACTAACTTATCGTTAAGTTTGTAAATCCTAACTCTTTTTGCTTATGCTCTCTATATTTTGGCGAACAAGTGTAGACTAATAATCCACGTGCATTTGTAAATAATGGATTATCTACAAAGATTACATTTGTTAGTCGTCCTTTTTGTTTTAAAATCATTTTTAAACTGTTTTTAATAATTACTGCCCCCCCGCCATAAATAAATACGTATGGATCGTCTTTCATGTCATCAATTTTGTTTATGATATCCGTTGCGACACGCGCTGCTAAACCTAATAATGCTGGCTGTGATTCTTCAACTAGTAACGCATTTCTTGGGTGCTTTTCATTTAAATAAATTTGGTTAAATTCTGTAATACTATCAATCGTCTTTGTTGGATATTTCCGGTTCCATCTTGTAATAATTTGTAGTAACGTTTCTTTCACACCGTACGATAAGCCCTTACTTAGTTGTGGTCTAAAGTTCACACCTAGTGAAACTACTTCTTCTGTCGTCCCTGCACCAATATCAAAAGACAATAAAGTTTTATCAACAAAATCAATTTCTGAAACTTGATTTTGTTCACATTCTATTTTATGTTTCACAACATTTCCTTCTTCATCATATACAATGCCCCACGTACCAGAAGCGCCCTCAGGCAGGCATTTACAATATTCGATTGAAATATTAATTGTCACATCACGTCCGTTAGGATAATGGAACACAACCTTATGATTGCCCATATAACGTTTCGCATTTTCCGCAGCTATTTCTTGTGTAATAAGTTGCATAGGAAGAGCAACAGATAAATCATAACGAATATTAATATGACTTGAAGTTGGACTTTGACGCATAGCACTTACTGCTAAACCAGATAGAATTGTAATAACCATTAACTCATCAGTTGACTTATTTGATTTCTTCTCAACCTCAGTGCCTTTTAATTGATCTTGAATGACTTTTTCCCCAACGATATACCGCACGTTATTTAACATTAGTGATGGAGAACTAATGGTCACGTCAATGTGATTTTCTAATTCGGATAATGAAACATCACTCTCATCTAACAATCCTGTAGGCTCTCCTATATATAAAGAATATATACTCGGAATAAAAATAGGGTCTTGCCCTTTCACCATTAACTTCAAACCGTTATTTCCTGCATCAGCACCAGCTTTTAATAGAATAGACATAACTACCCCCTAAATTAATCTGACATCCCTTCCAAATATATGCGAGCCCATTCTTTTACATTCAAATGTAATGTAATTTTTTATTAATCATAAAAACAAAATATCATGTTCTTGCACCATTTATGTAAAAAGTATTTGACATAAAACTTTTCCAATTTTATACTATGGATGTAAAGAGTTTTTTACAACTATGGAGGTGTTATTTCTAATATGAATCGCAAAAATTCCATTTTACTAACAATCGTTTTATCGTTACTTGGAGTACTTATACATGGAGTCTATAAATACATCTCTGAAGGTGCGATTTTAGGTGGAACAATCTTCGCAAGTGCAATAATAATTAGCTACCTCATCAATCATATTACGTGGGGAGATCCAAACGGAGTATCAGAAGAAAGCAAAGATGAAATGGGACAGCAAATCCAATATAAAAGTTTTAAAATTGCTTATTTTGTACTTATATGTCTTATGTTTTTTGTTTTACTATTATCAGAAGGATTTGCATTCCTATTACTCGATGAAATAAAGAACCTTCCTCTTTTTATCGCACTTTGCTCTTCATTCTTTATTTATCCTATTGTCGAACTTATAGTCGCAAAACAATATAAATAAAAAGATGAGATTTTGTAAAGTGATAATAATGTTATTTAATTCTGATTAAAAAATATAAGAGCCTCGCTACCAATCATATTGTAGTAAGGCTCTTTAAAGTTGTTTAATTTCTAACCTTTTAAATGAGTTTGTAGACAAATTATTGAGATTCTTCTTCTAGAAAATTAAAATCACCAGCAATTAGATTCAGTAAATACTCATCAAAGCTGTTTGCAATCACTTCATATTCATCAGGGTCGTGCAAAAAACGGATTATTTGACCACATACACCTTCATCAGAAGGGTTAAAATCAATATAGAGTCTTGATGTTCCACCATTGTTCATACAGTCTGAAAAATGAATATAAGTGCCAGGGAGAAGTCCTTGTGGATTTATCTTAGAATCAACAGCATCCTCGTCATCTTGGTATTCTAAAAGATAGGATACGTCTTCTTCTTCTTTTGAACTTTCGAGCATCTGCAGTGTAGAAAGCAAATAATATGGATACTCGTCAACATCTGAGCCTAAAATACATACCGCAACTTTGTTTTCTCCATATTTCCGCCAATATGTACCATCGATATTTTCAAGTAAAGAGATTAATGATTCTGGACAATTCGGATATTTCAACCTTAATATATCAATATCCTCTTTTGTAGCACCGCATGCTTTATTTAGTGCTTCGAGATCATCTGTTGATAATGCTGCTCTCAAGCCGTTTAAAAATTTGTTTACCAAATCCATTATTTTATCCTCCCAATAATCAAATATAAATTTTTTAGTCTATATACCTAACATAAATAAGATTTGGCCTTTACCTGTTTTCACATCTAATTTAATTAGTACCATTACGCTCTAGCTCTTCTCGATTAAAGTATTGTTCTAGTAACTCTTTACCTGTTTTGATTGTAGTATAGTACTCTCCACCATACAGTTTCCCTTCTGATGGATTGTGAAAATCTTCGTATTTCTTGAAGTCTTCATTTTCTTCAAATGATTTCTTTGCAAGGTCCATATCTTCTGCTTCTATTTTAGCAAACAATCTACCTATATCGAATACCCCTTCTTCATCAATACTCTCTTCTAAAAGGTAGTGTTCCTCTTCCTCTATAGGTGTTAATTTACTTTTTGTTACAGAATATAAATGTTTCGTTTCTTCTACTTGTACCATGATAAAAATCCAACCAACTCTTACAACCGTACATGGTGCCAACCCTTCAAATGTAAATGCAACTACCTTTTGGTCTTTCACAAATTTCCCCATCTTACCTACCCCTCAATTCGTTTATTTTATAATATAACCATAGTCTCTTAAACATTTATCTGCTCTAAGTGAATCTCATCTTTTTATATTTACATTCCTTCAACTATCGTTTTTAATTTATTCACAGTCCGCCAATTCCTAACTGTAGCTGGTGTATGTAGCTTCTGAAACAGACTCATTAATTTAGAATTTCGAATGCTATTTTTGAAAAATAAATACACAACTTTTTCATGTATAAAACAATCTTCAGTCTCATTTTTTTGCTTAAGCAGATGATCTTTTTCTTTTTCAGAAAGTTCATTTGCTAAGAAGGCAACATGTATACTTTCCCCATCTAACAATGAATCGGCTTCATAGGGGCATCTTTTTATCATATTTATAAATTCCTCATGTGTTCTTAACATGACTGGAACATCAAAACCAAAAACGTTTTTCATTTCCGATTGTATTCGTTTATTTAAAAAATCAATATCTTTTTCAGATTCGAACACGATATTACCGCTTTGAATATATGTTTTTACTTGTTTTAACTCTATTGATTCAAACATTTGTTTTAATTCCGCCATTTTGATTACCTTATGCCCGCCTACATTGATTCCTCTTAGTAATGTAATATGAATTGTCATATCAATCTTCCCCATTTAAATGAGCTGAAGAATTGAGTTGATTTTCACTCTCATATTTCTCGGATATTTGTTTTAATTCCTCTAACATATCATGTATAGATAATACCTCAAACAAAATGATAGATTCGCTTGAAAAGTGATGATGATATTGATTTGGTTTACAATGTCCTAAATCATTTTTATAATCCCAAAATTTTTTGTCTAATTCATCAATCAGTTTAAAATGTTCTTCATCTATTTCATTGCAATTATTTCTTAATATAGAAATTACAGAATGAACCGTTCGCTGTAATATCTCTTTTTTATTTTGTGACCAGTCCCATGTTTCAATTGGTGCTCGAGCTAAATTATCTATATGATAAATAATTTGCTGCAATATATGGAGTTGCTTCTGCATGGCTAAAAAGCTTCTCATTTCCTTCTTTGTATGTCGATGATATTTCCAATCTTTTTGCTCATATTGAACAAATTGTACCGCTTTATGTAATGATAAATTTAAATTAGATAGATTATGAGTTGTCTCTTTCGTTATAACTTTCCCTTCAATTAATGCATTAAGCCATTCCTCCATAATATTTGCCGTTTTAACAAATAGCTCCTCTGTACATCCCAAAATGGTTTTAAGGTAGTGTGGTGGAAAAATGAAAAAATTCACTAAAGTAGATACTATAATACCAGTAGATGTAGTAGCTAATCGAATTAAAAATGTAGTGAAATAATGATCTGCCGTAATAGGGATCATTGCAACGGCAGTTAATGTTGCGACTAACGTTCCCGCATGTAACTTTAGTTTTTGACATGTAACGATTGTAAACATCGCTGCTAACGCATAAGAAAGAGCCTGATGACCTAGGGAAAATGTGAAAGTCATTGCATACGCCGATCCAATTGTTGAAGCTGGAAAACGAATTAGCCCTTTTTTTATAGAATCCGTTGCAGTTGGCTCAATCGTTACAATAGCCGTGATGACAGCAAAAATAGTGGGTATATTGAAAAATTCACAAACTAGAACTGTAAGAAAAACTGCTATTCCGGTTTTTATCACCCTTCCTCCAACAATATTCCATTTTCTAACTTGATTCATTTTGTATTTCCTTCATTTCTATTTCATTTATATATATACTCTACATTATATAGCGTACTAAATAAAAAAACTTACTACTTTGTTATGCAAGAGTAAGTTTTTCTCCTCATTATTTTATGATAGGTAAATGCATTATAATTTGTTGACCAATTGGTCCCATTCTTCTAAAGCCTTTATCTTGGAAGCCGACTTTTTCATATAAATTTTGTGCAGGAACATTTTTTTCATTCACAGCAAGTACAACTTCATTTTTCATCGGAAAATAACGTTTTACAAACTCTTGTAATAAAGCCAATGACTTTTTAGCATATCCTTTTCTTTGTCTATTTTGATTTATAGAAAACGAAGTTAAAAGTAGAGCGTTTTCATTATCTGTGAACTCCTGTACTCTATCTCCCGTTTGCAAGGCGAAAAGACCAACAGGTACCCCATTGTAATCTAAAATAACAATCACATTTTTTGTTCGATCACTTTTTGCTTTCTCCAATAATTCACCTGGATCTGATGTGAATTGAACTTGTTCACTTGGTAAAGTAAATGTTTGTATAACTTCTTTATATTTCTCCTTATACGGAACTAATTGAATTTCCCCTGTATGTATGTTCATGCTAAACTCTCCCATTTTTCAACTTATTAACTTAAACCTTGCTGCGCTTTTGAATGCACTTTTCCATCTAAAAAGGTAATTTCAACTAATGAAGTTGGATCGCTTCCCTTCCATGAAAAAATTTGTTTAATTTGTGTAGAATCTTCTACACCTTCTTCTATAAGTAAATTACCATCAAAACCAATTACATCTTTCACTTCAATATAAGTCATTCCTTCATTTATATTCGAGAAATGATTTATATTTATAGACTCTTTCTTCTCACTTTCCAACACAGTAGAAGAAGTCGCTGTTTGTTTTTTCATTTCTTTCTTTTGTTCACACGCTGTCATACTGAAACCTAAGCATAAACTACATACTATTAATGCGCTTTTTTTCATCATA
This sequence comes from Bacillus sp. BB081, assembly GCF_008368895.1. NCBI lineage: Bacteria > Bacillati > Bacillota > Bacilli > Caryophanales > Bacillaceae > Bacillus > Bacillus sp. BB081. Next base: position 13,023 of record NZ_QOZX01000042.1, on the reverse strand, counting down.
ACAGTTGTCCCTCCCATCATAATTAAACCATATATTCCCTTAAAAATAAACTGAATATTAAATATTATATTAAAAAATCCCCGTACAATTAAGTACGGGGTTAACTTTATTTATTCAAATGATTATTTGATTGGTCATTCTGTTCTTTTCTTAGTTCTTGTTCTTCATCTTTTGGTAATTGTTTATCATTATCTTTAATTGGATTCGTTTCTCGATTTTCAATCATGTCATTTGGAACTTGTGGCATTACTCGGCCAACAATTGCTGCTAACTCATCAAGTATACCTTCACCTGTTTTTCCTTTTTTTATTTGCTTTCCAATTTGTTTGAGTCGTTCATACGTATCAACATCCGCTACAACGACTGCATTAGCACCATCCGGATCGTTTTTTAAACTTTCTGCCACAGAGTATTTAATGGACTCAACACGAGTTCGATCGAGTTTCGCTTTTACATCAATACCTACAATAGCATATTTGCCGACTACTACGGCTGTTGCATCATTTACACCTGGCACACTTGCGGCTAAAGATGCTAAATGATCCGCTGCTTTTTCATTTGGCTTATTTGGTTTGTTTGTATAATTAACATTTTTCGTCGAAACATTTTTTTGCTCTGGTTTTTCGTTTGGATTATCCTTTTTTCCAATACTGCATCCTGTTATAAAAAAGCAAAGCATCAACATATATATTAAGATTTTCATTATTCTCACCACTTTACTATTAAAGTTTAATCATAAATTTTTTCAACAGCTTGCATTTTCTTCACTTTTTCCTCTGCTCCGCTATTTGCATTAATGAAAATTTGGTACGTATCTTTCCCTAAAGTACCTACAAATTCATAGCAAAGTACTTCATTATGCAAATCATTTACTACGACTGCTTTACGTTCTTCCATAACTTTAACATCTGGATTAATTTTCTTTCTTGCTTCTGCTGCAGTTAGCTTTGCTGAGGGAACTGTTCGTTTTTGGTGTGATGCTAAATATTCTTTTGCGGAAAAACCAACGATAGAACCATCATCTAAAGCAATTTTCATTTGGATTGCTTCTGGATAAATTCGTATACCATTCTCATTTACTACATACGTAAATACACCAACATTATCATATTGTGAGCTATCAAAAAGCTCCATATTATTAAACTTGTGGTCCTTTAAGAAGGTCAAACCTTTACTTCCTGCATCGTTTAAACTAATTTTCTGTTCTTTAATTTCTCGGTTATTCATAACCCAAATTGGATATCCGCCTTTTCCGGTAATATCCATATAAAACTCATTATTCGTTGCTTCGTCTTTAATTTTCACACTATAAAAAGATTCTTTCGCACCTTTTCCGCTTTTCTCAACATCTACTTTTTCATTTCCTTTTAAGTTCAAAAACGATTTTGCAATTTTCGTTGCTTCATCTTTAGAGATTGCTTTCCCCTCTGCTTCAAATCCACCTTTTTTATTTTTTTGTGCACTAGTAAAGGTCGGTCCGAAGTTTGTAGATGAATACGATGTTACGTTTTTCTCTACTGTTTTTAATCCGTCAATAATTGTATTGTCTGCAGGATCACGATTTGATGCGAGTGCCATCTCAACATCCATCCAGCGTAAATTATTTTTCAAAACAAGATGTTGCACTTTTCGTAACTCATCTTGTATATTTCCTGCATTTGAATATAAAGTTTCCAACGTTTTGTATTCTTGATTATTTAACGGTTCTTTTTCTAAATCACGAATGGCTGCACGGTAACTAAAATCACCGATATTTGCTAAAAATTCTTCCGTTTTATTAAAAGGCATTAATGTTAAAGGCAGTTGTCCTACATCCGAACGAGCTACAGATGTTATTCTCCATACGTCTGCTAATGCAGGTGATAAAGATGCACGTGAATTCATCGCAAGCGTTGTTCCAATTTTGTCGTGCAATAAATCAACCTCATACGCTAAATCATGAAACGCACGTTGATAGCTATTTTCTGCTCGAATTAATACTGCATTCTTCTCTTGGTGTTCTTTATAGCCCCAATATCCAGTTCCAACTACACCGATTGTTAATAATACGATTACAATACCTCGTAACACAATTCCACCTCCGCTCTATTTACAGAAAATATGTTTCCCGATCTTTTTAATTTGTGGACGAGTCCAAATCCATTTACTTGTTGCGGTATCTGGATTGAAATAGTACAATGCATTTCCTGTTGGATCCCATCCATTAACTGCATCTAATACAGCTTTTTTCGCTGTTTCATTTGGCGTTAAATATATTTGTCCGTCTGCTACTGCTGTAAATGCTCTTGGCTCAAAGATTACACCCGAAACGGTATTTGGGAATGATGCACTTGTAACTCGATTTAAAATAACCGCAGCTACTGCAACTTGCCCTAAGTACGGTTCACCACGAGATTCTCCATATACTGCGTTTGCCATAAGCTGAATGTCATTTTGAGAATAACCATTTGGAACATTTGTCCCTTTATTTTGAGATGGTTTATTTTCTTGTGCAGTACCACCACTATTTCCTTTATTCGTTGTCGTTCCTTTATTAGCTGTTGACTTGTCATACTTCGTTGCTTTTACTAGCATTTGCTTCGTTTTAGCTCCAGCTAAACCATCAACAGGTAATCCAAATTTCTCTTGAAAATTTCGAAGTGCCCAGTATGTACCCCATCCGAAAACACCATCCACTTTTCCCGTATAAAATCCGTTATATTTCAAACGAGATTGCAGTTCAATGACATCTTCGCCAGATGCTCCTCTTTGAATGACTTGATTAGAAAAAGCTTCAACATTTTTTAGTTGTATACTACTGACCATCAAAGATAGTCCTATGAACGCAAGTAAAACTGCTATTTTAAAAATAGCTTTTTGGCGCATGATTTTCCCTCCTTAATTATGTAAATGATTTCTTGGTTATGTTTTGTAAAAGCCTCGCTTTTATGTAAAGAAGACAAAAAAATCCAAACTCATATCGTTGAAAAAATATGTAAACAATATAAAAAAAGATAAAAGGAGTTCATCATGAAAAAATTGTTAAAGCGTATCGCACTCGTCATTTTGTTCATAACTACATGTTCAAATATATATACTGTCCCATCAATTGTTCATGCGCAGCCTCCGTATGCCAAATGGGGGAAACTTGCTGTAGAAAAGACGAAAGAACAATACCCAAAAGCGGAGATTATTGATTACCTTCATATAGGTAGAAAACCGAAAACCGTTCAAATAACAGTTGAAAAATTTAAATTGTGGCTACGTGAAGATGGAAAAGAATATGGTGTTTTTGTTGATGTAGAATTTGAAACGAAAACGGAGAAATTTATAAAGATGTCATTTCAGAAGACGAGTAGATAAAATGAAAACCCCACTGTTTATATTTTAAACAGTGGGGTTTATTTTACATTTATTTATAAATTAAGTAATAAGGTTACGAAACGCTAGAAGATTTAATCGTAATCTAAAAGTAATATCATTTTTACACTCCTCATACATGCTGTTTCATTAAATGTGATTAGAATGCTCATGTACATGCTCAATAAATAATTTCAATGGAACGAGTCCGCGTTTTGGCATATGACTACTTATTACAACAACAAGCTCTAACTGCGGAATGATAACGATGTATTGTCCGCCATATCCCATAGCAAAATACATACAATACGGTATGTGAAATCTTTCGTTATTCAATACCCACCAGTGATATCCATATGCCCCGACATGTTCATACGTTTCAAATAGAGGTGTACTTGATTCTTCTAACCATTTCGATGATACAATTTCATTCCCCTGCCAATATCCATTCTGCAAACATAATATTCCGAGCTTTAATAAGTCTTTAGATTTCATTTTCATACCGAAGCCGCCGACATGTATTCCTTGGGGATCTTGCTGCCACTCATATTCAGTAATTTCTAATGGATCAAATAAATATTTTTTCGCAAACTGTTCTGTCGGTATTCCAGTAGCTTCTTGAATAATATAACTAAGTAAATGTGAAGACCCTGAGTTATAATTCATTTTTGTAGCGGGTTTTTCAATTATTGGTTTTTCTAATATATACTGCACCCAGTTTTCCGATTCTACAAAATCATTTGGGAACACTACTCCATTTCCGAACTCTTTCCAATCCTCACCTGTTGTCATCGTTAATAGATGATAAATTGTTAATTCGTTTTTTTCTTCTGATATATTTGGAATCCATTCTGTAATCGGTGTATGTATATCATTTATATATCCTTTATCGATTGCAATACCTACTAATATGGACACAATACTTTTTGTAATCGAATTTATTTTATATAAATTACTTGCACATTCTATCGTTTTATAATATTCATTTGTTAGCTCACCTTTTTGATAAACGAGAAATGTATTTACTTTTTTCTTTTCAAATTTATTTTCTAGTTGCTTGAAATCCAACACTTTACCTCCAATTAAATCATTACCTTATTTATTATATCTTGTAGCTTTAATTAAAACATAAATGTGTTCAAATAAAAAACAAACCTGCCAGTAATAAACTGACAGGTTTGTTTTTTATAATTTCGTACGAACATTCCAAAGCTCTGGGAAGAAACATTGATCAAGTACCCTTTTCAAATAAGATACACCAGAAGATCCACCTGTTCCCATTTTATGACCAATAATACGTTCTACCGTTTTCATATGACGGAAACGCCATTGTTGTAGCCAGTCTTCAATATCGATTAATTTTTCAGCAAGCTGATATAAGTTCCAATATTTTTTCACATCGGCATACACTTCTATCCATGCCGCTTCTACCGTTGCATCTTCTTCATAAGGCTGCGTAATATCACGGTTTAACACATCTTTATGAATAGGGAATCCTTCTTTTACAAGAGCTTGAATTGCGACATCATACAAACTTGGTGTATGTAGCGCTGTATGAAGGCGAGCGTGTAATTCTGGATCTTTTTCATAAATTTTTAATGCGTGAGGCGTTTTATAGCCAAGCGCATACTCAATCATACGATATTGATACGATTGAAAACCAGAAGCTTGACCGAGTGAATCACGAAACTCAATGTACTCTGATGGCGTTAATGTCGCAAGAATATCCCAAGATTGAATAATTTGCGACTGAATTTTTGATACACGTGCTAACATTTTAAAAGCTGGTTGTAATTTATCATTTTTAATAGATTCAATCGCTGCGTTTAACTCATGTAAAATAAGCTTCATCCAAAGTTCACTTGCTTGGTGAATCACGATGAATAACATTTCATCATGATGATCTGATAATCTCTTTTGAGAAGATAGTAAACTATCTAATTGTAAATACTCCCCGTACGTCATATTCTCTTTAAAGTCCGTATGAATTCCTTTTTCCATAATTACCTTTTCGTTTTCTTTCATATTAGCCAAACGCCCCTTTTATATAATTCTACTTATATTGGTCTAATAACTGCTCGAACTGGACTTCCATCTGCATCTGTTAAGGCAAGTGGTAATGCGATTAATTCATAATCGCCGTCTGCTACATGATCTAGTACGACATTTTCTAAAATGTGTATACCATGTTTAAACAATTGGTGATGCGCTGCTAATTCTTTATCGTCTAATGGATCTACTGATGGTACATCTACCCCAATTAAACGAATTCCCTTTTCAGAAAGAAATGGTGCTATATCAGCACGTAAATGCGGGATTACATCTGGGAATTCATTCGCTTTACCATGTGAAGCTGTGCGTAACAACAAGCGTTCTATGCCTTCTAAATGAAAGGTTTCTAATTCCTTTTTCCCAATGCTTTCAAGATTAGAAACATCAATGATCCGCGCTGGACCGACATAAACTTGAACATCTAAATCTATTACTTTCTTTCCATCATTATCAAAATGAAACGGTGCGTCAATATGAGTACCTGTATGAATACTCATCGTTAACTTTCCGACATTTACTGAGCCACTCTCTTCTTTTGACCATGAAACTTCATACGAGAACGGTGTATCACCTGGCCAAGTAGCAATATCATTATTTAGCGGTTGTGAAATATCAATCCACTCTGAAGCTTTCATACTTATGCCACAACCTCTCGCTTATTTTCAAACTGCTTATACTCTTCATCTTTCATAATTTTCTTTAATATTTGTACAGATTTCCACACTTCTTCGTATGTGTTATATAAAGCGACCGGCGCAAGTCTTACTCCATTAGGTGCACGGAAATCAGGGATCACTCCATTTGCTTTTAGCGCTTTACATATGCGCGCTGCTTCTGCATGTTCTAAATAAATGTGCCCGCCTCGTTTTTCATCTTCTAATGGATTTCCAATTGTAAATCCAAATTCTTTTAATTCATGATCAATTAAATTAAGCATGTATCTTGTAATATGTAGGGATTTTTCACGTAAACGTTCTATTCCAGCATCTTTAAATATTTCAAGGGAACCGATTAAAGGTGCTATACTTAATACGTGCGGTGTACCAATTTGATAAGCACCTGCATGATCAGCAGCTGTTAATGTATGTTCCATATCGAACTGCTTATCTTTTCTAGAACTAAACCAACCTGATAAACCTGAAAGTCTATTAAAATGATTTTTATTTACATAAAGGCCCGCAACTCCACCAGGTCCTGCATTTAAATATTTGTAATTACACCAAATTGCGAAATCAACATTCCATTCATTGAAATGGTGCGGAATAGAACCAATTGAATGGCATAAATCGAATCCGATATGAATACCACGCTTATGTGCTTCCGCTGTTAAACGTTTCATATCAAGAATTTGACCGCTTCTATATAGTACAGAAGGTAATAAAATTAACGCGATATCATCTGTCATTGCGTGAATAATATCATCTTCAGAAAGTGTTCTACCATCTCGGCTCTTCACTCGTACTAAATGCTCATCTGGATCTAATCCTTTTAAACGAATTTGACTTTGAAGTGCATAAATATCTGATGGAAATGTTAATTCATCAGCAAGAATTTTTGTACGTATTCCTTTCGGTTCATAAAATGTCGCAATCATTTGGTGTATATTCGTCGTCGTGGAACCGGTTACAATTGTTTCTTCCGGTAAAGCTCCAATAAGAGGTGCAGTCAATTCACCTAATTTCTCTGAAAGGAAAAACCACGGATGCTCACCTTCAGTCCAGCCGTCAATTCCATACTCTTTCCATGAATGTAGCAACGTAAGTAACGATTTCTCTGCTCTTTTTGAAAGTAGTCCTAATGAGTTTCCATCTAAATATATTGTTCCTTCTTTTTTATAGAATTCAGTTTGAAAATCTTTCAGTTCATCATGTTTATCACATTCAAGCGCATATTCATAAGTTGGTTGAAATGGTTCTTTATACATGGTGTCACCTTCTTTTAATTTTCTTTTTATTCTAACTAATTGAAATATATCACCTTAGTTGATATAACGTCAATGATATTATGTCAGTTGACTTTATATATGCATTTCTTTTACAATACTGTTATATTTTCAGATATTTCAGTATAAGGAGGTGATTCTTTGAAAAACAATACTCTTTCATCAAGAAAACACCGCTCCTTAGAAACAAAGAAAAAACTATTACACGCTGGTTACACTATTTTTATACATAACGGATTTCAAAAAACGACAATTACACAAATTATTAAACATGCAGAAACTGGTTATGGAACGGCATATGTATACTTTAAAAACAAAGATGATCTCCTCATTGTTTTAATGGAAGATGTCATGAATCAATTTTATGATATTGCTGAGCGCTCCTTTTCACCTCAAACGAAAGAAGAAGCACATAAAATGATTCAAAATCAAGTTAGAGCATTTCTACAACTAGCAGAAAAAGAAAGAGCTATATTGCAAGTTGTACAAGAAGCAATCGGATTATCAAAAGAGATACGTCAAAAATGGGACGAGATACGGGAACGCTTTATAAAAAATATTATGCAAGATATTACATACTCTCAAGAAAGTGGATTAGCTCATACTGAATTAAATGAAGAAATTGTAGCACGTGCTTGGTTCGCGATGAATGAGATGTTTCTTTGGACGATTGTGAAAAATGATAAAGAATTAGAATTAGGAGAAATTGTGCATACATTGACGGAAATGTATACGACTGGGTTATATAAATAGCACACTCATTTATATAGGTGTGCTATTGTATGGTCTATAAAAATATTTTATCTGGTTATGATGATGCTAAAAGTGTTTTTTTAAATAACGGGAATGTTTTAGCAATATTTCCAAGGTAAGAAAAGCGAACATAGTCTTACCACATCTGAGATTGCTTATTGGATAACAAAAAGATTTTGTATTGATAAAGAAATGTACCAAACAGCAACTACTATTTTTAATGAGAAAACTTCAAAAAATAAGCTGTTACTCAACATGTTAAGTAACAGCTTATTTTAAATATTTCATTAACGATACAGCAATACAAAATAGCGATGTAAGTAAAAGTAACAGCCCCATATCCTTATTCCCTTTTTCCCCCTTCTTAACGTTTTGTATCCCCATACCAGCTAGCATAAAACTTAATAATAATTGCAAAATAAGCATACTTTGCTTCGAATCATCATTCCAACTGTAAATAGAATAGCCCATTACAATAATAGCGAGTATGAATGTAGTAATTCTAATCATAAAAACACCCCCTATTTAATACTATTGTTTTAACCTACTTACAATCCCAACTATAAATTTATATTCAATCCTCCTCTTTTTAACTTTCTTAAACCCTTCTTTCGTATCAAAAATAAAACACGCTTTCCGAAACCAAATCCGTACATATAAAGACTCAAAATAAATAGGTTTTATAATTCCTCGTTCCTCAAATTCAGTTCCATCTTTATTTTCAGTTTCCGTTCGAACGAACCATTTATTTCCGATGCCAATTTCAATATACTTCACATAAGTCCACCTTCCGGAAATTAATTTCTAACTATTCTATTATTTCCCTGGCAAGCGCACATTCCGACAGAACATGAGCCCACAAAGAAAAAGTAGATTACAAAAATCTACTTTATATCTTATATTTTTGCATTCGTTTATAAAATGTACTTCGAGGAACATCTAATAGTTTTGCAGCTAATGAAACATTTCCATTCGTCTTTTCTAGCGCTTCAATCATACTATCACGCTGTATTTTTTCACGGAAATTTAATGTATGTTCTGTTTTATTTTCTGTTTGCAATTCAAGTTGATGTTGATTTCCCATCATTGTTTGTAATAAAAAAGAGATTTGTTTTTCGCATATTTCCCGTCCTTGCGACAAAATGTAAATCCGTTCTAACACATTTAATAATTCCCGAATATTTCCGGGCCATGTATGCTGTGAAAATTGATTACAAATACTCTTTGGGAATACAACATTCCAATTCTTTCGTTCACAAAAATCTTGTATGAAGTACGGAATATCCACTTTTCTTTCCATTAACGATGGAACATATAGCGGATAAACATGTAACCGATAATATAAATCTTGACGAAATTTCCCTTCTTCTACTAATCGCAGTAAATCTTTATGTGTCGCTGTAATAATACGAATATTTACTGGTACTTCTTTTGAACTGCCAATCGGGGTTACTGTTCGTTCTTGTAAAACACGCAATAATGCTACTTGCATCTCTGGCGGCACTTCACCAATTTCATCTAAAAATATTGTTCCACCGTCTGCTTGTTCGAATTTCCCTTTATATCCTTGGCGCCGCGCACCTGTAAACGCACCTTCAGCATAACCGAATAATTCACTTTCCATTAATTCTTTCGGCAATGAACCGCAGTTAACAGCTATAAAAGGACCATTTTTTCTTGGACTATTTTCATGAATCGCTCTCGCTACATATTCTTTCCCTACACCTGTTTCACCACAAACATATACACTAGCGTCAGTTGGAGATACAAGCTTAATTTCTTCTAAAGTATGTTGAAATGCATTGCTTGTCCCAATAACTCCAGGGAAAGTAATTCCGTTTACAAATGGGGAAGTAGAAAATAAATTCTCTCGCTTATTTTCTTTTACATAAATACATTTCCCGATCATTCTTTCATTACTATATACTGGTACTTCTAATTTAGGTTTCAATCCATTTCGCATTAAATCTTCAAGTTTCATTCGTGACCAATTAGAAACTCGCTCTCGAACCTTCTTGCTTGCAGAAACGATAACATCACGATGATTACAAATGACAACTTGTTCATCACTGTCAATTACATCTAAAAAACGATGGATTAAATGTAATTCATTTTGATGCACTCGAATACTACATTCACGTTCAATCGCATGTGCAATCGAGGTTACCATCCCGAGCATATACGGATGTGAAAATTCAATTGGACAAGAGAAATCTAGAACTCCAATTAATTTCCCGTCATCATTATGAATGGGAGCGGCCGCACAGCTCCAGTTATGAGATGCGACAGAATAATGCTCTGTACCACTTATCATAATAGCCTCTTCAATCTGTAACGCGGTTCCTATCGCATTTGTACCAACAGCTGCTTCCGTCCATTTCACACCTTCAATGAAGTTAATATGTTTCGCTCGTTTTAACGTTTGTTGATTTCCACTTAGCGATAGAACGTAACCGTCTGGATCAATTAATAATGCCATCATTTGCAGTTCATCAATGGTTTTCCTCATATTTTGTAATTGAGGTATTGCTATATCAAGGAAGATTTCACTCTTTTTCTTTTGATCCTGAAAAATATTAGAAGACAAAATTTTCTGACCTTTATTCATATGAGGATTCACATTTGCTTGTTTACATCGATGCCATGACTCTGAAATTCTTTCGTTTATACGGTTCGAATCAAGGACTCCTTCATCAACAAACTTTTTCCATGTATGTAAGTAAAACGGTGAAGCTAACATTGTATCATCTCCCTATTCATTGTTTTGGAGATCTGTAAAAACATACTTTTATTATAAAACTGAATAAAAGCGTTTTCAACAAAACTAGAAAGACGACACAAATATGTTAATAATTTGAATATCCTAATTCGCTTCTTTATTCTTTTTTAGTAAAACTATATTTTGTATAATGGACGCAAAGAAAATACATAACCAAAACCACTTTTGTGGAGTGCCGTTTATAAAGAAAACTATCACCGCTATTGCAAATAAAATGGTAGATGCTAAACTAAAATATAATTTTGGTTTAATTCTCATTATCCATCACTCCTCTATCACTTTACAGTACATATTAACTCTTCATTTTTTAACTCTACTATGTACTTCTGTAAAACATATTCTCTTCCGCCATGTTTTTCATACCAATCATGTATTCTTTTAACATGCATCTTATCACTTCTAATTTTTGATTCAATTTCTTTATACTGTTCATAACTATCATATTCCCATATGGCAAACACTTCAGTCGTGTCATTCTTATTATCTTTCATCCAGCGCCCTATTAGCCTAGAGCCATGTTTTAACTGATTAGGTAAGTTCGTGTTATTGAAAGGATCATTAAATATTTTAATAAATTCATTTTTTACTATATAGTACTTTCTTCTATAAAACATACATTTCCCCCTCTTTTATGAACAGACTCAAATACACCTTCCCATTACAACCGTATTATAATACTTCCTATCCGAAAGCCTTTTATCATTTTTCAAAATACCTTCTACTTCAAAACCTAATTTTTTATAAAGTTGAATAGCTTTTTCATTTATCTCTAACACTTGCAATGCTATCTTTTTCACTTCATTTTCATCAGCCCACTGAATAGATTGTTGCAATAGACTCTTACCGATTCCATATCCCCAAAATTCTCTTAAAATACAAACACCAAATTCCACCTTATGGGATAATCTCTTCAAATTTGATCCTTCACATCTTGAAAATCCTGCGATTCGGTTGTCCACTTCTGCAACTAAAAAAAGATTTTTCGTCTCTTCACTATCTGTTTTAATTATTTTTTGAAAACCTATCTTATCTATAAATCCCTCTCCAGCTTCTCTATCCATATTTTCAGTTTCGCCATCGATCTGAACTCTAATTTCCGATAACTGCTCAGCATCCGTTTCAGATGCAGAACGAATTGTATAAGTTAATCCATTTATATAAAACTCTTGTTCTTTTATAATCATTACAAACTCCTTTTAAATGCAGTCTATTGATGCTATCAAAATTTCTTTGCCTTGTTTCTCAAATTGTTGAATCGTTTCTTTACTAGTCTCTTCATCTGTTATAATAAGGTCAATTTCTCTCAGTGACTCTCCTTTTATAAAGCAGTCTATTCCGAGTTTAGTATGAGGAGCTAAACAAATGTTTCTTCTAGCAATTTTACTTACTGTTTTTCCAAAATAAGCAACTTCTGGCGTTGCAGTACTTATACCGTTCAATGAAATGCCACCACCTGTAGAGAAATACAGATCAATAGAGAATCTACTTATCATTTCAGAGGCAAGTGTATCTGTCATATTTCCTGATGGTTTCACCTTTCCACCAATTAAGTACGTATCAATGTTCTTATATTCCCGTAACGTACTAGCAATTTCTAAAGCATTCGTAATCACTGTAAACGATGTTTCAGGTAAATATTTTAACATAGTATAATGAATAGAGGCCCCGCCAATAAAAACGGAATCTCCTTCTTGTATGTAGGATGCAGCAACTTTTGTAATCGCTTCTTCATCTAGTGAACTATCACGATAACGTTTCGATGGTTCAGCAGCTAAATTCCTTACTCTAGCAAGTTCGATTGCACCTCCATGTGTTCTTTTTAACAAGCCATCCTTCTCCATAATAGACAAATCTCTTCTTATAGAATCAATAGACATATCGAAACTTTCCGCAAGATCTTTAGCAATTACCCTTCCATCTTTCTTCAGTAACTCTAAAATTTTTTCTCTACGCTCTTCAGTAAACATGTTCCCACCACCATTATTGAAGATTCAGAAATTTAATCTTTATTTTAATTATATGCACGCCTCTTCCGTTTTACAATATTTTCAATTCTTATTTATTCCGTTTTATACAGTATTCTCCCTCTTTCTATCCTTTTTAACTTGAAAACTTCACTAAAATAATTAAATAATATGTATTTATATATATAGCAAAG